>JAYEOQ010000034.1:0-5036 GCA_034723215.1 Campylobacterota bacterium
AGTTGTATTCAAAACCTTGTGCTACAGGAGTGCCTATTTCTTCTATTTTATTTTTGGTATAATCTACCCTATGTGTAAATGTTATTGTTGGTTTTATTACATAATGATCATAAAATTCTAAAGTTAAGTGACTATCATCAGCAGGACACATAATCTCATGAAGTTTTTCCCCTGGTCTTATACCTATAATTTTGTGTGGTAAATTTGGACTAATAGCTTTTGCCATATCTGTTATCTTCATAGATGCAATTTTTGGTATAAATATCTCACCCCCTTGCATCCTTTCAAAGTTTTTAAGAACAAAATTAACACCATCTTTAAGTGTGATAAAAAATCTTGTCATCTTCTCATCAGTTATGGGTAACTCTTTTACACCATCTTTAATAAGCTTGTGAAAAAATGGTACAACAGAGCCACGACTTCCCACAACATTCCCATATCTAACAACAGCAAATGATGTATCTTGATCTCCTGTTAAGTTATTTGCTGCTACAAAAAGTTTATCTGATGCTAGTTTAGTAGCACCATAAAGATTTACTGGGTTTGCTGCTTTATCAGTTGAAAGTGCAATCACTTTTTCAACTTTATTCTCTATTGCTGCATCTATAACATTTTGTGCACCATTAATATTTGTTTTGATACACTCCATAGGATTATATTCTGCTATTGGTACATGTTTTAATGCAGCTGCATGGATAACAAAATCTACACCTCTCATAGCTTTTCTAAGTCGATCTGCATCTCTTACATCACCTATAAAAAATCTCATAGCTTTAGATGTAAATTCTTGAGCCATCTCATATTGTTTTAGCTCATCTCTTGAATAGATTATAATTTTATTTGGCTTATATTTTTCTAATAAAATTTTAGAATATTTTTTTCCAAAACTACCTGTTCCACCTGTTATAAGTATATTTTTTCCATTAAACATAATTTAATCCTTGTTAAATAGTATCTCTTGTGCTGAGTAATTTTGCTATAGCCTCATTTGCATCTTTCTTCTCTTTATCTCTTAAATCGTTAATTGATTTTAAAGAGGCTAATGTTTCCATCTTTTCATGGTCAATATTAGATTTTATCTGGATAGCTTTTCTATTATTTGATGAACCTGCTAAGGCTGACCATTTCTCTTTATTGTTGATATATACTTTTGATGAAGAACTTGTAGCATTTTTACTAAATAATATTACATCATCCTCTTTTAAATTTAAAAGTTGTTCTACAGTAAGTTCAGTTTCTGCAAGAATTGCATCAATTTTCATCCTCGCTCCTGAAATAAGAGCATTTATATCTTTCTTTTTACTTACTTTTTTATGCTTTGCTTCAGTAAATACTTTTTCTACAATTATATTTAAAAGTGATTCAATATAAGATATAGGGTAACAAATAGATAAAAATCCAGATTCATCATCAATAGTAATCTCAAATACTACAAGGAGAACAATCTCGTGATCAGATATAATTTGAATAGCATTTGCATTTGTATCTCGACTCTCTATTTTAAAGTTAATTGATGATACATCATCCCAAGCTTTTTTTAGATGTTCTACAATAAGTTTATAAAAGTGATCAAATACTTGCATCTCAATCTCTGTTAACTCTTTCTCTGTAGAATCACTTAAAGCACTATCTCCATTTCCCAAAAGGTGTGCAATAATTTTATGGCTAATTCCAGGATTACACTCCATAACAATTCTACCCTCTAAAGGTTTAATAGATAATGTATTTAAGCTAGTAATTTGTGGGATAGATAAAATAAACTCCCCATATGTCATCTGTTCAATACTATAAAGTTTTATATCAACAATTTTTCTTAGCATTGCTGAAACCTCACTAATTGTCGATCTTAACATCTTGTCATGTAGAGCATTAAATGCTTTCATTTGATCTGCAGATATTCTGTTTGGTTTTTTAAAATCATAAATTGCATAACTTTTCTCTTTAGTGGCTGAGGCTGAATTATCCTCTATCTCCTCAAAATCACCATCTTCATCTGCAATATCCAATAATGCATCAATCTCATCTTGACTTAAAAATTCTGCCATATTTTATCTCACAATCTCAACTTCTGCATCAATAGCACCTAAGCTATCAAGCATCTTTATTGTATCTATGATTTCACTAATATCAAGTTTCATAACTTTCATTGATCTCATAAGGTCTGATATTGTTGGAAGTTTCTTTGTATTGATTAAAGCATTATCCAAATCAACTTGAACAGCTTTATCACCAATAACAACATCATCACCAATATCTAAACCTGTATTTGCAGCTTTATCTTCCCAAGCTTTTTTATCTAAGTCACTCTTTTTGATTCTAAGAGTAAAACCTTTTCTTGATACAGTTACAGGATTTATAGTTATATCTGCACCTGCTATTATGATCTCCTTTGTTGGGTCAATTAAGATTTTTTTCTTCATCATTGTATCTAGTTTAATAGCTTGTATTTGTGAGATAAATCTTATTGTTGAGATATTGTCAGGTTTTGCAATCTCTATAGTTCTTGTATCGTAAGCAACTGCAATATTTTTTCCAAACTCTTCATTTATTTTCTCTTCACATAAAGTAGCTATTGCAGCATTATGATTTAGTAAGCTTAAAGTGATATATTTTTCATCTTTTAGTGAGTAATTTATCTCATTTTCAACAGTTGCACCCTCATATATGAAACCACTTGTTTTGATCTTATTGTTAGCAATTATTGTACCTTGACCAAGAGCATAAACTTTACCGTCTACACCTTTTAGTTGAGTTAGAAGCAACTGTCCGCCATCAATAGATTTTGCATCACCTATTGAGGATATTTTAAGTTTTATTTTATCACCTTGCCTAGCAAATGGTGGTAGAACAGCTGTTACCATAACAGTAGCAATATTTTTAGATTTAATAGAAGATGCAGGAATCTTAATGTAAGAGTTTCTTAAAAGATTTTGTAAGGATTGCATAGTAAATTGACTTTTATCACCAGTACCAGGGAGACCAACAATAAGCCCATGACCAATAAGTTGATTCTCTCTAATACCCACTATATTTGAAATATCTTTTATCGTTTGCCCATACAATGTTAAGGAAAGAAAAAGTGTCAAAAGTATTTTTTTCAATTTATAAATATCCTATTTAGTAGATTTATCTTTTTATATTTAAAACATTTTATCTAAACTTTAATAAAAATATAGATATAATTAATCCAAATAATTTAATTTTGAGGCATCTTGTGAATATATATATTTATGGTGGGGAGACTTTTAAGAAGAAAATCCACACAGTTTTAGATCATGGTAACATAAAATTTAAAATAGAAGATGGAGAGGTTATTGATATTAATAACCTAACGGAACTTCAAGACTCTATCAAAGAGTATCCAGATGAGATATTTTTAATAGATCAAGAGAAGATAATCGAAAATGATTTTATAACTAAATATTTAAAGTTTTTAATACCAAAAGATGGTATAAAAAGAGAGTTTCTAGATGAAAATGGAACAGGGGATGTTAATTTAAGAACTCTTGAAGAGTTAATGTTTTATTTAGTTAAACGGATAGAATCAGCTAAAAAAGCTAGACCAAAAGCACATGATATAACTTCTATTGATGATATGTTCGATCTATTTGAAGATGATATGGAAGATATTTTATCTGATAGAACAAAAAGTACTTAAGGGGTTAATATGAGTGGAGATCTTACACAATTAGATGAGTTAATAGAATCAGATGTGTTAAATGCTTTAGGTGAAGAGGTTCAAGAGGTTTCTGTAGAGCCAGAAGAGATAAGGGTCGAAAACAGTGAGCTAGAAAATAGTGAAACTATTCATTATAAGGGTGAAAATGATGAACTGAAGAATGTCCCTGAAGAGTTAAAAGAGTTAGTATTAGAGAGTGAAGATGAGATAGTGGAGGAAAATGCTTCTGTAGAAACTGTTGAATCTAAGACAGAAGAATCTTTGTCTATTAAACCATCAGAGATCAATAGTAATGAATTAGCTTCATTACTAAGTCAATTATTAAACAATAAAACTATTGAAATTACAATAAAAATAAAAGATTAATTATGGATTTAATGGCAATATCACAAAATACTGTAAAAATAATATTATTATTGGGCTTGCCATCTCTTATTGTAAGTATGGTTATAGGTTTAATAATAAGTATATTTCAAGCTGTAACACAGATTAGTGATGCATCTTTGGCATTTGTACCTAAGATGATAATTGTATCAGTATTTATTGTTATGTCATTACCTTGGGTGGGGGATAACATAGAGCAATATACTCTTGAGTTATGGGATATGATTATTTTATTTGGTAAAGAATAATGATAGCAAAACTATATAAACTTAAGCAGCAACAGATAAATCAGCAAGTATTATTAAAACAACAAGCATTAGCTAAAATAAATGATATAGATAATGAACTTTTGTCTACAGATAAACAATTACATACAGCAACAGTTGACACTATGGGTGCAATATCAGATTTTAGGGTACTTCAAATACATAAAGAGACAATGAAAGAACATATGATTAAATTAGCTCAAAATAAAGAGCACTTGAAAAAACAGATTGAACATTATGATGGAATTATTGTAAATTTAAATAAAGAGAGTGAGCAGTTTAACTATATATTACAAGAGATGAAGCGAGAGAGATTAAAAGAGCTTGAAAAACAAGAGGAGCTAGTAGCTTCTGAATATATGCAGGCAAAATATGTAAAACAAAGATTGGATTCAAATGTTATTTAAAATATCTATTTTGTTAACTTTAGTTTTTTTAAATATATCAAGTGCTGTTTTGATGCAAGAGGGGGGTCTTTATAAGGAGAAACAAGAACTTATGGAGATAAAAGATGAACTTAACGAATTTTATGAGTCAAAAGAGTTAGAGTATCAAAGAACAAAAGCTGAGCTTGAATCAATTGAAAAAGAGATAAAAGCAGAAGAGACAAGTATTAGAAATTTAAGAGATGAAAATAAAAGAATACTTGAAGAGATAAAACGAGAAATTAGCAATAAATCAATGAAGATGTATGATAAAATGAAGCT
>JAYEOQ010000035.1:0-4990 GCA_034723215.1 Campylobacterota bacterium
TTTAGATTATGCAAGAACTGTTGAAGCTCTTACTACATCTAAAAAAGAGAATTTAATTCTTAATGTTGATGGTACTATTGGTATTTTAATGGTTGATATGTGGAGAGCATTAGGTTACTCTGAAGAAGAGATCAATGAATTTATCTCTTCTGGTACACTAAACGCATTCTTTATTGTTGGTAGATCTATCGGATTTATCGGTCACATCTTAGATGAAAAAAGACTTGCTATGCCTATGTATAGACACCCAATGGATGACATCTTATATGATGTTCCAATGGCGGAAGAGATTTAATAATCTCCTTGAAAATAAAAAAAAGCCACTTATAAAGTGGCTTTTTTTATACTTAAAATATAGAATCACCCCTAACCTAAGCTAATATTTCATACTTTAATCAGATAAAAAATAAAATTGATGTAGAATATATTTATATGAATAATTTCATATAATAAAGGATTTTATTATGGAGTATAGTATTGGATTATTAGTCCTTGTTTTTGTAATTGCAGCACTTATAATCGGTGCGGTGACAATGGTGTTGGCAAAAAAGGTTAAATTACCGTATACTATTGCTTTATTAATTATAGGTTTAGGTTTAGGTGGAATTGAAAGAACAGGCTTTTTTGAAGAAAATATGCTTATTATCTCTGATACAATTAATCTTTTATCACATATTGACCCCCACTTAATACTTTTTGTTTTCTTACCAACTTTAATTTTTGAGTCAGCTTTTGCTTTAGAGGTTCATCTCTTTAAAAGGATGTTTTCTCAAATTGCAACGCTTGCTGTTCCAGGTCTTATACTATCCACTGTTTTGACTGCTGTGATGGTAAAATTTTTATTTCCGTGGGATTGGGGATGGCCACTTGCCTTTATGTTTGGAGCATTGATAAGTGCTACTGATCCTGTTGCTGTTGTTGCCCTTTTAAAAGAGGTAAGTTCAAGAAAAAGACTTGAAACTTTAATAGAGGGTGAATCACTTTTAAATGATGGTACTGCTATTGTTATATTCACACTTTTTTATACAATGGTATTATCAGCTACTGCAACTTCATTTAGTTTACCTAATGTAGTGGGTGATTTTACTTTTGTTGTTATGTTGGGATTGGCAATTGGTGTGATTTTTGGATATTTAGCAATTTTATTTATATCAAAAGTATTTAATAACCCTTTGGTTGAGATCTCTTTATCTATTGGTGTTGCCTATTTAGTCTTTTTTATAGCAGAACATACTTTTCATGTTTCTGGTGTTGTTGCTTTAGTTGCAATGGCTTTAATGTTTGCAAGCATTGGAAGAACAAAAATATCTCCAGAGGTTGAGGGGTTTTTACGCCATTTTTGGGAGATGATGGCACATATTGCTAATACACTTATCTTTTTACTAGTTGGTGTTTTAATTGCAACTAGAATTAAACTTGATGAGCCTGATTATTGGATAACACTAGGTATCTTATATGTAGGGATTACAATTATTAGAGCTATTAGTGTTACAACATTTATACCTGTATTAAAACGAATTGGAACAGGTTTCACAAAAGAAAAAGCTATAGTACTTGTTTGGGGTGGTTTAAGGGGAGCTGTATCTTTAGCTTTAGCTTTAACAGTTGCACATAGTGATGCAATTCCAAAAGAGATAGGGGATCAAATATTATTTTTAACTGCGGGTATTGTTGTGCTAACAATATTAATAAATGGACTTACTATGAAGAAACTTTTATCAGTATTAGGTCTTGATACTTTGCCACCAGCAAAGGAGGCAACAGTACAAAAGGCAAAGGCAAGTGTATATACAGAGATTCAAAAGTATTTACCAATATTAAAACAAAGTGAATTTTTACAGAGTGTTGAATGGGATAAACTAAGTTCAATTAAACAGTTAAATGCACATAGTAAATATGTAGATGAGGATAACTGTAAAAATATTAGTTATGAAGATTTATCTGTTGCATTTAGAAGGCGATTGTTAGAAAGTGAAAGAAAATTTTATTGGAGTGAGTTTAAAAAAGGTTCTTTAAGTGGTGAAGCTACAAATCATCTATCAAAGGCTATTGAACAATCTCTTGATGAAAATCCAACAATAACCTCAAGAGCAACATTAGAAAAGTTATGGCATATCCCAAACTATTTACATAAATTGGAGAATATACCATTACTTCATGGGATTGTATTAAGATTATCATTTGCAAGACTAGCACTTGGATATGAAGTTGCTCGTGGATTTATAGATGCTCAAGATGAAGTATTATCTCATATTGATACAATTGCACCTTCACAAGAGGAGAAAGAGGCTGTTACAAAAGAGGTGCTCTCAAATAAGCAAATGACATTTAAATATATGGCAAATATGAATAGTGCTTTTCCTGAAGTTGTATGTACTATGCAGGCAGCTACAGCTAATAGATTGCTACTAAACCGTGAACGAACAGTAATTGAAAAATTACTAAAAAATGGTATATTAGATAGACCAGAAGCAAATAAAATGATTGAAGATGTTGAAACTCGTATGTATGAATTATTGAAAATACCTACAAAAATCACTCCACCTGATTTAGATAGTTTAATTAAAAATAACCATATCACAGATGGTCTTAAAAAAGAGAGTATTGAAAAATTAATTTTGTTATTTGAGCATAAAATATATAGTGATAATGAGATTATATTAAAACAAAACGATCAAGGGTTTGGTTTGATTATAATAGCTCGTGGTAGTGTTGAAGTTATTGATGAAAATAAAAATATTGTTGAAGATGTATTGGGTGTTGGATCTGTTTTAGGTATCTCATCAATTATAAGCGGGGTAAATGATAAGACTATTAAATCATCTATGCCTGTTGATATTGTATTTATTGAAACTAACAGCTTGCGTAGAGTTATGGCTGATGATCCAGCGCTTATGAAAAATATAATAAAATATATGGCGTAAAAATCAGATTTATATAAATTATGATAATAGATGTTTAAATTTAAAAAATCATTTTCACTTTTAGAGCTAATATTTGTAATTGTTTTAATTGCAATTATTAGTTCTACAATTATCCCAAAAACAAAAATATCAAAACTGAATTTAGCTGCCAATAAAATTATTTTATACCTTAACTATACAAGATATATAGCTCATATAGACAATAAATTTGATATAGAAGATGATGAATGGAGGAAAAAAAGATGGACATTGAAGTTTCAAAGATGCTCATCTTCCGTAGGTGGATTATATTATGCAGTGTATAGTGATACAAGCGGTGGCACTGCACATTTTAAAAAATCTGAAACATTAAAAGATCCATTAACAAATAAATATCTATACTCAGGTTCAGATTGCCAAAATAGTTATGATGAGAGTAAATATATACTTTTAACAAAAGAGTTTGGTGTAGTTAAAGTAGATGTCAGCTGTAATACTACTAGTTCTATAGGGCAGATAAGTTTTGGTTATGATGGTAAAATATACTCTAAATTAGGAAATACTCCCGTTATGATAACAGAGCCCTGCAGAATAACACTATATAATGATAAAAATGAGTTTGTTACAATATCTATTGAACCAAACACAGGATATATCAAAAAGTTATAATAAAAAGTACTTCTTTGTAAAAAAATTGTACAATTAGGCAATTATTAATTTGTTGAGGTATAAATGAGATTTCCAATTATAGAAGAGTTAGCAACTACTAAAGTTGTAACTATTGACTTTGAGTCCACACTTGATGATGCCATAAATTTAATGCACCAATATAACCATAGAAATGTGATAGTTATAAATGGTAAGCAGTTTTATATATTGACAGCTAGTGATTTATTACAATTAAAGTTAAAACACTACAATTTCTCATCAAAAATAGAAACTATACAATTAGAAAAAATACCTACAATAAATAAAAATGAAAATATACTTGATACTATAGAGTTCCTTGAACATTCACTTGAATATATATGTGCTGTAAATAATGATGGAAGTTTATTTGGTATATTGACACATACGGATATCATAGGTCATATTGACCCTGATACTCTAATGGAAAACTACCGTATTAAAGATCTGATGAATATGAATAGAGATATTCAAAAAGCTAGTGTAGATTCTAGTACATCGGATGTATTGCAAAATATGGCACATAATAATTATGATTGTATAGTTATAACAAAAGATAAATTTCCAATTGGAATCATAACTACAAAAGATATTATGGATATGTTACAAAGGTCTTTAGATATAACAGTGCCTATATCTACTTATATGTCATCACCAATTGAAACTATAAGTGAAGATGCAAGTATCAAAGAGACTATAAGTTTCATGAAAGAGAAACATTTTAAGAGAGTTGTGGTTACTAATAATAAAAAAGAGTTAACAGGACTTATCTTACAAAGAGAACTTATATCACTTTCATATAGTAAATGGTCAATTTTAATGAGAGAATACTCAACAGAACTTTCAGAGATAAATAATCTTTTGGAGAAAAAAACTAAAAGATATGAAAGAATGGCTTCAACAGATCAACTAACTGGACTATACAACAGATATAAATTTACAGAAATTTTTGTATCTGAACATAACACAATGGTACAAAGAGAAAATGATATGTCATTAATGATGCTGGATATAGATCACTTTAAAAATATAAATGATACATATGGTCATAATGTAGGAGATAGTGTACTATTGCAAACATCAAATTTGCTCTTAAGACACTTAAGAAATGTTGATGTAGTTGGAAGATGGGGTGGAGAAGAGTTTGTTGTACTTCTACCAACTGCATCAATAGAAAATGCAAGAAAACTAGCAAATAAAATCAGAGAAAACTTATCAAAACATGATATGGATAATGATCTAAAAATAACATCTAGTTTTGGTATAACAAAGATTATAAAAGATGATCAGCTAGAATTTGCAGTAAAAAGAGCAGATGATGCTCTATATGAAGCAAAGAACAGTGGTAGAAATTGTGTTAAAGTTCAACTTTAATACTTTTTGATTTACAACTTTCCCAT
>JAYEOQ010000036.1:0-4930 GCA_034723215.1 Campylobacterota bacterium
CATCCATATCTATATCTGCTATTATATTGTTTGCCCACATCGCTATTATTGCTATTGGTTGTCTCCATTGGTGGGCAATATTACCTATCATCTCCCCCATTGCTGCCATTTTTGATTGCTGGAAGAGCATCTGCTCTTTTTGTCTAAGCTCACTTATATCTGTAATAAACCCGATAAAATTTATCACATCACCATTATCATCTTTTACAAGGACTGTATGGTCAATAACCCATTTTATTTTTCCACTTTTAGTAACTACTCTATATGGGATAAGTTCAAAATATTCTGTGTTATTTTTTAAAGCATCTCCAACTTCAACTGTTACTTGATTTATATCCTCTTTATGGATTAAACTAGCGTATACAACACTACCATCTAAAAACTCTTTTTCACTATATCCAAAAAATGACTCCACACTTTTGGATACATAAGCAACACTCCAATTATCATCATTATTCCATTTAAATAAAGCAGAATCACCACCATCAAATAATGCTAACAACTGATTTTGTTCTCTATTTGATACAATAAGTCTTTTTTCAATATTTGTTGCTATTCTTGAGATAGAAATTGCTAAGATAATAGTAATTATTAATATAAACAAAGGGAGATAAATAGCATAGTTTTTGATATTTTTTAGTTCTGCTTCCTCATATATTTTTTGCTCATTATTAATTTTTTCAAATATCTCTAAAATAAATACCTCATTTTGTAAAAGATACTCTATAGAGTTTGTCACCTCTGTTAACAAAAGATAAAACTTTGTTGATGTATCTTGAAAAAAAAGCTCCCCTCTTCTATGTAAAAGTGGTTTATTTTTAGTATTTTTTGGGCTAAAAATTGGTTTACTTAATATTTTATCTATCAATATAAGCTCTTTTTGACAAATATACCATAAGTTATTAATCTCCAAAATAGAGTTTCTATTTACTAAGTTTATAGTATTTAAATTTGTGTTAAATCTATCAATAGATAATTTTAAAACCCCGTTTGCTACCTCAATATTATCTGTTGTTAAAAGTTTTTGAGTATCAGTTTTAACTTGTAAAAAAGAGTTGTGAGTATCTTGAACTAAGCTAAAATCCTCTTTAATATTTTCAAGTTTAAAAAGTAAAAATATTAAAGTAAAAGCACTTATTATTGAACCAAAAATTAATACTAAAAAACCATAAGTTGAAATTTTTTTTATACTAATATTTTTCATCACCTTCCCTAACTACTTGTTTAACGATTTTTTATATAACTCTATCTGCTTATCTCTATCTAAGGAATCTGTTATCTCATCCCATTTAAGAGCTGCATTATCTAAAGCTTCTTTGGGTTCCATCTTCCCCCTTAGTGCTAAATCTATATATTTACTCACCTGTTCATAATACCTTGATGCACCAGGAATTCTAATATCTACCATTACATTTTTATTATTTAATGATTCAGATATAGTATTTAAATACTCTTTTGCACTATTTTTACTAAAACCAGAATCAGCCCAAGCATCTATATCATTAAAATGTGAATATCTTGATGGGTTTATCCCTGTCCAACCCATAGTTGTAAGTTTTTTAGTTAATTTTGCCGATGTCATATGACTAGCAAACTCAAAAGCAAGCTTTTTATTTTTAGAATCTTTATTTACTAAAATAGTCCAATTCCCAGCTATTGAAGATGGCTTATTTAGTTGCTTATCCCAACTGTTTGTTTTACTATTATAAACTTTATCATATCCAGGTAAAAGTGCATAACCTATCTTATCTTTTACTATAGACATCTCAGAGTTTGCAGCCATAGTTCCCATATCTGACCAATCTATAGCCATAGCAACCTCACCTGTAATAAAACTCTTTCTTATATCATGAATTTGTAGGTTTAATATCTCTTTTGGTCCATATTTCATTATATAAATATAATCCTCTAAAGCTTTAACAAATCCATGATTATTTATTCTAGGTTTCATTGTATCTATATCAAAATAAAATGCCACATCCTCAGGATGTTTCGTATAAGCAGCAGCTTGTGTAAAAAATTGCAATATCGATGCGAAACCCATTGAACGATTTCCAACCATCCCATACTCTATTTTTCCATCATTATCCCAATCCCAGCCATTAAAGAATTTTGCAATATCCTCATACTTTTTCCAAGTTGATGGAGCCTCTAACTCATATCCAAACTCTTTTAAAAATTTTGCTTTGTTTTTTTTATCATTAAAAATATCTTTTCTATAATATAAGTTAATACAATCCCCATCATAAGGCAAGCCATAAGATTTATTATCCCAAGATAAAATAGAATTTTTATAAATAGGAAGTACATCATCCCATTGAATTTTATCTTTAACCCAATCAGGAACATTTGCTATATGATTTTCACTAAACAAAGAACCTCCCCAACTAGTGATAATAACAAAAATATCAAAATTTATTTTTGGATCTACTAAAGACTCTTTTACTTTGTTTATAGTATCTAGCCATCTTGGAGTTACTACTCTTACTATTGCACCCGTTTGTTGTTCAAACCTCTTTGCCTCTTCCATAATAGGACCACGAACTAGTTTATTTCCAATATTTGGTACTATTACAGTGATAACTCTATCTTTATAAAGTTTTTCATCACCTTTTACTTTATTGTCACTATCTTTTGATTTGTCACTACAACCAAATAGAGATAATATAAGTACAAGAGTAATTAAAACCTTTATAGATCTATTTATGTTTTTCATGATAGTTCCAGATTAGTAAGTGGTAAAACAATTTTAAATACCGCTCCATTATAAGTTTCATTCTCATATTTATATTCTATATTTTCTACACTTATTTTACCATTTAAATGGTCTGAAATAATTTGTTTTGTCATATATAGACCTATACCTGTACCATCTTTATCTGCTTTTGTTGTAAAATGTGATTCAAATATTTTTTCCATAAGCAGTTCAGGTACACCTCCTGCATTGTCTTTTATACTAATTAATATAGAATCATCCTTTAGCTCTATATCAATAAAAATCAACCTACGCGTAGTAGAACTCTCTTCAAGGGCATCTTTGGCATTATTTAAAATATTCATAAATACTTGAACTAAATCATTTGATAATCCATATATTTTAGTATCATCCATATTTTCGATAACTTCAATACCTCTATTTTTAAATTTAGAACTTAACAGATCTGTTGCTCTATGAAAACTTTCTTTTAAGCTATAAAGCTCTTTCTTTTTACCTGGTTTAAAAAAATCTCTAAAATCATCAATAGTATCAGATAGATGTATAGCAGCACCCACAATAGAATCAATAGAATTATTAAAAACTTCATCAGTTAAAATTGCATACTCTTTTTGCATCTTCATTCCACTAGCTGCCGTACTTATAACAGATAAAGGTTGTCGCCATTGATGTGCTATTGATTCAAGCATCTCACCCATTGATGCCATTTTTGATTGTTCAAATAATATTTTTTGATTTATTTTATTTTTTAAAACCTCTTCATTTACTCTATCCTCTAAATGTTTTTCATAATCAATAACTTTTTGGTGATCTTGTATATTTAAAACTGTTTTATATATTACTTGATTCATCTGCTTATAATCCATAGGCTTTATTATATAACCACTTACACCTATTTGAATAGAATCTACAAAATAACTTGTATTTGTGTATGCTGACATAATAATAATACTCTGATTAGAATCAATATCTTTTATAGCTTTTGCCATCTCTAAACCATTCATTATTGGCATCTCAATATCAGTTATAACTATATCATACTTCTCTTTTTTATATTTTTCAAGACCCTCTTTACCATCAACTGCACACTCAACTCTTTTAAACAACTTTTTTAAATACTCAGAAACACCTTGCTGTAAAGCAACCTCATCCTCTACATATAAAGCAGTTAGTTCTTTCGTTATACTTTGTAATAATTTTAATTCTTTTTTCATAACTAACCCCTCTACAAATTTAACTTATCTGCAATACTTCTCATAATCACCAACATATTTTCATAAGTAACTGGCTTTCTAAAATATAAACTGGTTTTTCTATTAATATCATCTGGTGATACATCTGATGCAGTTAAAGCTACACAAAAAACATCTTTATTTATTTTTAGAATTTTTCCAAGCATCTCCAAACCATCCATATTTGGCATAAGAATATCTGTAAAAACAATATCACTAGGAGCTGCAATATACTTATTTAATCCAGCTTCCCCATCAACAGCAGTCTCAACAGAACTAAAAAATTTATTTAAAAATATCTCAGTACCCAATCTCATATTCTCTTCATCTTCAACATAAAGAACTGTTAGTTTACTCAGTCTTTGTTTTAACTCTTTTATCTCTGTATCCATTTTATCAACCTATTGTAATAAATTTATATGGTTATTCTACCATATTTTTATGTCAAAATTGTGTTATCTTATTTTTATAGGTTATTAATTTTGACTCTCATCTTTTTTAAGATTTTTAACTCTTTTTGCAAAGCTGTTTTTTTATCTTTATTTGATGTCTCTTTAATTTTCCCTTTTTTAGAAACTATCTTTTTTTCTAAAGATAATCTTAACTTTTTCCTTTTACCATTTTTACTTTTTTGTTTATCCTTATTATAATTAAGGAATTTCTCTATCTTTTTAAATAACTGTTCTATTTTCATGACTCGTCTCCTGTTAATACTCTTATCTCTTTCTCTTTAATCCATAAGGTTATAGAAACCTCTATTAATCTTTTTGATATATTATAAGCATAAGTACTATCATTGATAAGAGATGTTGCCATTTTAGGATCAATTTTGTTATCTCTTATTAAGTTGTCAATTCTACCATTCTCTATCATATCCAATCTTTCAAGATTCTCTTTTAACATTTTTACTTTTGCTAACATATCAAAATCATCATTTTCAATACTTCTTAAAGTATGAATACCATCTAATGTTTTAGCAATC
>JAYEOQ010000037.1:0-4924 GCA_034723215.1 Campylobacterota bacterium
ATTAATACTTGATGAGATAGCACAAATAGAAGAGGTTGTAAATAGAAATGATGATTTTACTACTATAATTGCTACTTTAAGGGATGTGACACAAAAGTTGCTTGGTTTTAGGTGCGAAAGTTAAGATTGTTAATTATTGGAATATTTATATGATGTCAAGATAAATCTACTTTTTAGAAAAAAGAGTATTTCGATTCCTAAGTATCTTTATACCCTTCTTGTTGTAGAAAATAAAAAGATATAGAATGAAGCAAAATAAAGTACTAAAAAAAGGGTTTATTTTACAATAACAGTTTAGTTTTATTCGTGCTTTTCTATAACTTTATCTACTAGACCATATTCCATAGCTTCATTGGCTGACATAAAGTTATCTCTTTCTGTATCAGCTTCAACTTTTGAAAACTCTTGTCCTGTATGATTAGATAATAGTTGATTTAAACTATCTTTTAATCTTTGTATCTCTTGTGCTTGTATTTGTATATCAGTAGATTGCCCTTGTGCTCCACCACTAGGTTGATGTATCATAATTCTTGCATGTGGTAGGGCAAATCTTTTCCCTTTTGTTCCTGCACTTAATAAAAATGCACCCATAGAAGCTGCTTGTCCTATACAAATAGTACAAATATCAGGTTTAATATAATTCATTGTATCAAACATAGACATACCAGCAGTTACAACTCCACCTGGAGAGTTGATATAAAGATATATATCTTTTTGGGGATCTTCAGCTTCTAAAAATAAAAGCTGAGCAACAACAGTTGAAGCAACTTGATCGTTTACTTCACCACTAAGCATTATAATTCTATCTTTTAATAACCGCGAGTAGATGTCGTAACTTCTTTCTCCTCTTCCTGTTTGTTCTACAACATATGGAATATAACTCATAACTAATTCCTAAATCGGTAAAACTCTGATATTCTCATCAACCTTAGCTCTAAGAGTTGATTCAATCGCGTAAAGTGTCCCTGTACTACCTGAAGCACAAGTACCACAAGCACCTAAGTATCTAATATATATATCATAATAAGGAGTATTCTCTTTAATATCAATTATCTCCATATCTCCACCATCCATAACTAACATTGGTCTAATATATTCATCAATTACAACATCAACAGCTTTGATTCTTTGAACTATTGTCATTTTATCAAAAGAGTTATCACCACTTTGTGTTGTTTGTGCAGCAGTTTCTAATCTCTCTTTCTCCATAGTTTCTTTTACTTCAGCTAAAATATCAACTAAATAAACATCTTTAGGCTCATGACCACCAGGTCTTATACAAGATTTACAGTAACTACCAGCTTTAGTAGTAGCTATTATCTCTTCTACTGTTTCTAAGTGATGTTCTCTAATAGCATCAACTATATCTTTTCTAGTTTTTCTAGCACACTCACAAACAATATCAGCATCAACTATATCATCTCTACTGATACCCTTATATTGAGCAGCAGCTTCAATAATAACATCATAAGCCATAACCGAACAGTGCATCTTTTGAGGTGGTACAGCTTCTGTATCTGCATCATCTCTTAAAAATGCTTCAACTTCTGTATTTGTAATATGGATAGCATCATCAACTTTTTTACCAATACAAAGTTCAGCCATAGCATCTGAAGAAGCAATTGCAGTTCCACAACCAAAAGATTTAAACTTACTCTCTAAAATAGTATCAGTTTTTTCATCAACAATCCAAAACAATCTTACTGCATCACCACAAGATTCTGCACCAAAATCTGCAACTATTAGTTTTCCACCTTTTGCATCAGCATCAGCTTGTGTAAGTTCACCCATTGCTACAGGGTTGTTCATTCTATCTTGTACTTTTTGAGAATATTGTTCCCAAACATTTCCTTGAACTAAATCATTTCTTGCCATAATTTTCTCCTAATTCTTTTATTATCTATTAATGATCTTCAACATATTGACTAAAAGCTTCTTGCTTTGCATATGTCATAGATATTTCTCTGATTCTCTCAACTGCATGTTTAACTTTTGCAATAACATAATCTACTTCTTCATCAGTTGTAAATTTACTAAGTGCAAACATAACTGTTGTATTTGCTATCTCTGTAACTTCACCTAAAGCTTCAACAACAGCTGAACCCTCTAAGTCTTCACTACTACAACTAGAACCTGTAGAGATATAGATACCATTTTCATTCATATCCCATAACATAGATTCACCCTCTACACCTCTAAATGACATTGCTACAAGGTTTTTAAGTCTTTTTACCCTTGGTACATAAGACTTAGTATCTGGTATAGTTAAAAGTTCATCTTCTAGTCTATCTCTTAAAGATTGAACTGATTTTTCCATAAGTGGTAAGTTTATATTTGCTATTTCTAATGCAGTTGCCATAGCAGCAACTCCATTGTTGTATAAACTACCTGCTCTTTTTCCACCCATCACATTTTTTGACCCATGTATTAGTGTAACATAAGGAGCTCCACCTTTTATAAACATAAGCCCTACACCTTTTGGTCCATGAAACTTATGAGCTGAACAAGTAAAGTAATCTACACCTAAATCAACTAAATCAACTTTCATTTTACCAATAGCTTGGGCACCATCTGTATGAACTCTTACATTGTGTTTCTTTCCAATATCTGAAATAGCTTTTATATCTTGAACTGCACCTGTTTCATTTGATGCCATAAGAACTGTTATCAGACAAGTTTTATCTGTAATAGCTTCTTCTATGTCGCTTACTTTTACTAAACCATTTGAATCAGTACCAACATAAGTTACATCCATACCTAAATCTTTACAATATTTAAGTGGAGATTTTATACTTGAATGTTCTGCTACTGTTGAGATGATATGGTTTTTCTCATCACCTTTTAAAAACTTATCTAAAAATGTTTTTATAATTGCATTGTTCCCTTCAGTAGTTGAAGATGTGATTATAATATCATCATCATCTGAAGCATTTAATCCTTCATATAACTTATCTAGTGAGTCATTTAATAATGCACGAGTTTCTATACCTTTGTTGTAAATAACATTTACATTTCCAAAAGTTTTAATAGTATCTATATATACCTCTTCTACTTTTGGGTCAACTTGCGTTGTTGAATTATTGTCTAAATATACTTCCATAATTATCACCTATTGTTATCTTTCTTTTATATATTTGTATATTAACTTAATTAAGATAAAAATTGTCTTATTTGAAATGGGTAGTTTTTATTTTAGAGAATTTGGTAATAATATGCTACAATTATAATCACAAAAATTCAATAAAAAGAAAAAAATTGTTACGAAATATATTTACAAATAGTGCTGGTATTTTAGTTTCACGTATACTTGGCTTTTTAAGAGATTTACTTACAGCTTCGATTCTAGGGGCAAATGTATATAGTGATATATTTTTTGTAGCTTTTAAACTTCCAAACCTATTTCGTAGAATTTTTGCAGAGGGTGCTTTTACACAAGTATTTATCCCCGCTTATGCAAAAAATAATCACAAAGTAAGATTTAGTACTATTATATTTTTACAGTTTACTGCATTTATAGTATTTCTAAGTATCATTGTAACTCTTTTTGCTTCACTTATCACAAAAGTTATCGCCGTTGGATTTGACCAGAGTACTATTGACTTAGCCTCTCCACTTGTTGCTATCTGTTTTTATTATCTACCTTTAATATTTATAGTTACATTTTTAGCTGCTCTCCTGCAATATAAACATCACTTTGCTACAACTGCATTTAGTACAGCACTTTTAAATATATCACTTATAGGTGCATTGTTAATCTCTATGAATATGGAAAAACACGAGATAGTATATTATATGAGTTGGGGAGTTGTATTTGGTGGTATATTACAAGTTATAGTCCATCTAATAGCAATCAAACAATTAAAAATAAAATTCTTCACAACTTCAATAAAAAAGAAAAAAAGAGACTTTAAACAGTCAAAATTTTATAAACAATTTTATCCAGCAGTTTTTGGGAGTAGTTCGGCTCATATCGCTGCATTTTTAGATACTTGGTTGGCAAGTTTTCTTGTAACTGGAAGTATCAGTTATCTTTACTATGCAAACAGAGTTTTCCAGCTTCCCCTTGCACTTTTTGCAATAGCTACTTCAGTTGCACTATTTCCATCAATTGCAAAAGCTATTAAAAATAAAGATGAACAAAAAGCTTTAAAATATTTACAAAAAGCTTTTTTTGTTTTATTTGGTCTGTTGGGAACTGCTACATTTATAGGTATAATTTTTGACTCATTTATAGTTTCACTTCTATTTGAAAGAGGAGCATTTACTACTACTGATACTACTCAAACTTCACTTGTACTTACTATGTACTTAGTGGGTCTTTTACCATTTGGTATAGCAAAGATATTTTCACTATGGTTATACTCACACGAACAACAAGGATTAGCAGCAAAAATTACTATGAAATCACTTGGTTGGAATATAATATTATCTCTACTTCTAATCTTACCTTATGGCATAGTAGGACTTGCACTTGCTAGTAGTTTAAGTGGTTTTATTTTGCTTCACTTGACTTTAAAAGAGTTTGGTTATAATAAATTTTTACTAATATTACAAAGAAAATATTAGAAAATTTTAGAGAAGTGTCTGAGTGGCCGAAGGTGCTTCGTTGGAAGCGAAGTTTAGCTCAAAGCT
The DNA here is from genome assembly GCA_034723215.1 of Campylobacterota bacterium. Classification (GTDB taxonomy): domain Bacteria; phylum Campylobacterota; class Campylobacteria; order Campylobacterales; family Arcobacteraceae; genus JAIOSF01. The sequence goes on from JAYEOQ010000037.1 coordinate 4,633, forward strand.
AACGAGGGTTCGACTCCCTTCTTCTCTGCCATAAACCAATCCATAGTAATCCATTATCGTCCACAAAACCTTTTAAAATCTACCTTTAAATTAAAAGTTTGTCCATAGTAGTCCATACTAGTTTATATTAATCTTTGTTTTTTTACGGTAAAATTTACGGTAATTATTAAATAAATAAAATACAAGATTGGAATTACCGTAAAGATGCCAAAAATCACTACACCACTTACAGATACAGAGATAAAAAAAAGTAAACCTAAAGATAAGCAGTATAAGCTTTCAGATGGTGCTG
>JAYEOQ010000038.1:0-4893 GCA_034723215.1 Campylobacterota bacterium
AGTTAGTAAAGATTAGTGCATTTTTTAAAGATGGAAAGTTTGATAAAAATACTTATGTAAATGTTTTAAAACAAAATAGAAGAACAAGCAAAGAGTTTGAAGCACAATTAAAGCAAGACCTACTTATTGCTAAAGTTCAGAATATTTTCAATCTTCCTTTATCTTCAAATGAGATAGCTAATATTGGTCAATTAATCTATTCACAAGATAAAGTTAGTATCTCTATAATTGATGCTAAAAATACAACAATTAGACCTGCATTATCTGAATTAGAAGAGTATTGGGAGGGTGTAAAATCAAATTATAAATCACCAGCAGGATATGAGATAAACTATACAAAAGTTGATTCTATTGATGGTAAAACAAAAAAAGAGATGAGAAAAATAGCACTTAAACTTTATCTTAAACTAAAAAGAGATGAAAAGAAATTTGCTGATTCAAAAACTATTTATAATGCATCTGATTTTTTAACTGGTGAAAACTTTGATAAAGTAATAAAAAGCACATCAGGAGAAACACTAAAACCTATATATGAAAATGGAAACTACTATATTGTTGAGTTAGTAAGTAAAATTGCACCTAAAGTATTACCATTTGAAAAAGTAAAAAGTGAGATTGGTTATGCTTTTATAGCTGATGCTAAAGACAAAATTTTAGATACAAAAACAAAAGATGTTATGGATAACTTTAAGGGTGTTGATATAGGTTATATTAGTAGAGATAAACAGCCAACTGTAGCTGGTCTTACTGATGATGAGATAGCTCAATTAACAGAAAAAATATTTAGGTCAAAAAATCAATTAGGTTCTGTTAAGTTATTAGATAAAGCAGTTGTTTATAAAATAACTGATTCTCGGTTTATCCCTTATAATAATGAAAATGACAATACAATTATAACATCAGTATCTGATATAAAAACTAATTTAATATCTAGTTCTTTATTGGCAGAACTTAAAAATAGGTACGAAGTTCAATCTTTTACAGGGAGTAAATAGTTGAACGATTCAATTTTAGCTATTGATATTGGCGCAACTAATATTATCTCTATTGTTGCTACAAATGACTTTAACAACAAGATAAATATCTTAGGTGTTAGTAAAGTTAAAAGTAGTGGAGTAGAAAAGGGTAATATAGTTGATATTAATCTTGCAGGTAACTCTATAAATGAGTCTGTGATTAATGCAATAAGCAGTTCTGGTTCAAGTATAACTAAAGCTGTAGTGTCTATATCTGGTGCTAATACAAGAACATTGAGTAGTAATGGTGTTGTTAATATACCCTCTGGTCAAATCACTGAAAATGAGATTAAACAAGTTCTTAAAATGGCATTATATAATGCTAATGTAATAACAGATTATGATGTAATACATGTATTACCAATATTTTTTAGAGTTGATGATGGTTCAGCTATATCAAATCCATTAAATATGAACGGCACAAGACTTGAGGTGGTTGTAAATGTAATCACTGCAAAAAAATCATCTTTGGTAAATATAAAAAATGCTTTAAAAATAGCAAATTTAGAGGTTGATAAGTTTGTACTCTCTGGTTATGCAAGTGCAATTGCTACTCTTGAGAGTGATCAAAAAAAGTTAGGTTCTGTTGTAATTAATCTAGGTGGAACTACATCTCAACTTGTTGTTTATAAAGATTCTACAATAATATATAGTGATTTTTTACCAATTGGAAGTGAGCATATTACAAATGATATTTCAGTTATGCTCCATACACCTTATAGTGCTGCAAATATGGTGAAAAAACAATATGGTACACTTTTACCAAATAGTGATGATGAGAATGAACAAAATATAAAAAAAGTTAAGTTGCCTTTACTTGGCAATGAAACAGAAACGAAAGAGATATCATTAGAGCAAATTCAACCAATTTTACATGCAAGAATAGAGGAGATATTTTCTCTTATACATGATAGATTAAATGATGGCTCAGTGATGGAAAATATTGGTGGTGGTGTGATTTTAACAGGTGGTATGACTTTCATACCTGGTATTAAAGAGTTGGCATCTTTAATATTCTCTACATTGCCAGTAAAAATCTCAAATCCAAAAAATATTCAAAATGGGTATATAGATTTCAATGACCCTACAATGACTACAATAGTTGGTCTTCTTTTATATGAATTAGATAGTAGTGATAGTTTTGAACTAGATAGCAATAGTGATATTAAATCAAAAACAACGGTTAAAATAGTAAAAGCAGTGCAGGATTTAAATAATAATATTGATTTAGTAAAGAAAGAGAAGCCTTCGACAATCACAGAAGATATAAAAGATATCGGATCAATAAAAGATAAAAAAGATGAAATAAAAATTAAAAAACCAAAAAAGCTTGGTTCTTTTTTAGATAAAATATCAAGGTGGATATAATGGAAACTAACCTTTTTGATCAAAATAGTATAACTGTCCAAAGACCATCAAGAACATTATCTCAAAATGCAGCTAAAATTGCTGTAATTGGTGTAGGTGGTGGTGGTTGTAATATGATAAATCATATGATAAATGAGGGTACTCATAAAATTGATTTAATTGTTGCAAATACAGACTTACAAGTTTTAAACTTATCACAAGCTCCAAAAAAAATACAACTTGGTATTGAGCTTACTCGTGGTTTAGGCGCAGGAATGCGACCTGAAATTGGTAGAGATTCAGCCTTAGAAAACTATCAAGAGATTAAAGAGTCATTAGAGGGTACAGATATTGTATTTATTGCTGCTGGTCTTGGTGGTGGAACTGGAACTGGTGCAGCTGCTATTATTGCAAAAGCGGCGAAAGAGAGTGGTGCATTAACTGTTTCTGTTGTTACAAAACCTTTTAAGTGGGAAGGTAAAAAAAGGACAGGATTAGCAAATCTTGGACTTGAAGAGTTGAAAAAAGTAAGTGATTCCATAATAGTTATACCAAATGATAGATTGCGTCACATTGTTGACCCAAGTATTGGAATGAAAGATGCTTTTAAAGTTGTTGATGATGTTTTATATCAAGCTGTAAACGGTATGAGTGAAGTTATTCTTAAACCAGGTAGTGATGATATAAATGTCGATTTTGCTGATGTGAAAACTATTATGCAACACAAAGGTATCGCACTTATGGGGATCGGAAAATCAAAGGGTGATAATGCTGCAAATAAAGCTTTAGAACTTGCTATAAAATCTCCACTATTAGATGAGATATCTCTAAGTGGTGCAAAAGGTATTATGATACATTGGACAACAAATCCAAATGTATCTATGTTTGCAATTAGCGATGTTATGGAAGATATAAATGATATTCTTACAGGTAATCCAGAGATAATATTTGGTACAACATCAGATGAAAATATGGATATTGATGAGATAAAAATAACAATAGTTGCAACAGGTTTTGAATCTACAGAGATAGAAGAACTGAGTACAAATAGTGCAAATATCACACCAGCTGCACCAGTTGTAAATCAAGCAAAATCATCAAATAATGAAAACTATTATGATACTCCACCTCTAATGAGAGGCTACTCTATAAGGTATAAATTAGCATAAAGTTTGCTAATTTATATTTAACTTTTCTAAATATCTTGAGGTAGTTTATCTTCTAGTAATTTTACTAAATCTTCATCCAAAGAGTCTAGTTTAGGTAAAATAATATTCGCTTTTAAATACAAACTACCTTTGCTTTTTGTTTTTCTGTTTAATGCACCTAGATCTTTTACTCTAAATTTTTGAGACTGTTTTGTGTTTTGAGGTACTTTTAAATTGATAGTTTTTGTAAGTGTATCAATAGCAACTTTTCCACCAAATAAAGCAGTTCTTAGTGGTATATCAAAAGATTTTATAAGATTGTCATCCTCATCTCTTTCATAATCATCACTATCTTGAACTTTCAGAGATATGATTAAATCACCTCTTGGAAAACCTTGTGCTTGTTTACCTTTACCTTTTGCTCTTATCTTTTGACCAGACTTAATACCCTCAGGAATTTTAATATCAAAAGATTCATTGTTAATAGATATGTTTTTAACACCACCCATAATAGCTGTGTTGAAATCTATAGATAGATTTGCACTTATATCTAAATCAGGTTCTCCAAATGGTGAACCTCCACCAAATCCAGCTTGACCTCCAAAGCCACTTTGACCACCAAATCCACCAGCACCAGCTTGACCACCAAACATCTGACTTAAAATATCATTGATATCTACACCAGCTCCTTGTCCTTGTGCAAAATCATGAAAGTTTTGACCACCAAACATAGAATCACCATGCATATCATATTGTGATTTTTTCTTCTCATCACCTAGAACTTCATAAGCTGCATTTATCTCTTTAAATTTCTCTTCAGCATCTGCATCTTTATTCATATCTGGATGGTATTTTTTTGCTAATGTTCTATAAGCTTTTTTTATCTCTGATGCTGTTGCATTTTCACTCACATTTAATGTTTCATATAAACTTTTTGCCATAATATTGTTACCTTTTTATTATATATTATTCTATTTATTAAAATCGCATTATAGCTAAAAGTTGTATTTTAGTCAAATTTAAACTCTACTTCAAATCCTCTATCAAATTTATCATAATCTTTGTAAAATTCAACAGATTTAGTTTCGTATTGTTCTAAGTATTTACCCAAAGGTTTTTTCTGATCGTAACCCATCTCACAAAGTAGGTATTTGATGTTTTTAGCATCTGTTTGTGTAATTATATCTTTTAGAAGTTCATCCCCAATAGAGCCACCAAATAGTGCATTTGATGGCTCATACTTAACATTTGGAGGTAGTTGATAGTTTGATGCTATATATGGTGGGTTTGAGATACACATATCAAAATTTATGTTTTCATCTATATTTGTAAATAGATTACTATTTATAAAAGTTATTTTATCTTCTACATTATGTTTTTTT
>JAYEOQ010000039.1:0-4888 GCA_034723215.1 Campylobacterota bacterium
ATCTAATTTATCACTTCTTAAAGTTATACCATAACCAACAGCATATAGTCGTTCTAGTACATATAAGTCATCTACTCTTTCAAACTCTTTCAACACTTTTAAAAATATATTAATATTATTAGTAAAAAGATTGACAAGTGCTTTAGTTGTAGTATCTCTAAGTTCTCTATTTGATGAAGTTAAAAACCAAGATAATGTAATACCTGATAAATATAATGAGTTACTATCTAAATGGTAGCTATTTTCTTTAGATAAAGACCATTCAATAATTTGTTTAACTTTACCATTCTTAGTATAGTTATTATGTATAAAAATACTCCACCAAGAATCTCTTTTTAGAATATTATTACTTTCTAATAGAGTTTTATGAAAAATAACTTCAAAGTTAAATTCACTATCACTTTGCAAAGCATAACTTAAAAATAGTTCTAAATAATATTCTCTATTTGTTTGCTGAAGATTCTGAATATCGTTAAGATATGATGATATATTTTCAGTAACAATTTGTGCATTAATAAAACTTTTTAATCTTAAGTTCATTAATTCTGCATTATTCTTAAAATTTGGAAATATTTCCATAACATCTATTTTAAATTTTTCTAGTAATATAGTAAATAATGCTTCAATTATGGAAGCAGTTAAGCCAAAGTAGAGCCAACCCATCCCCATAAGTCCCTTATATTTTATATTACAATATACTAGTAATTTACTGACTTTTGTACTCTGTACAATTTCCTTGTAGTTTTAGTTAATGCACTAGAAAACTTAAATTATTTTAGCTTCTAGTATCATAATTTTGATAATTTAGAGTTGTATTTTTTAGATTAAAGATGAATTAGGAACTAACCTAATTCACTCTCATTTTGATTTGTAAAGAAATGCTTTTTAACAGCTTCATGTACAGATTTTTCAATAGATTGAAGTGCATACGATTCATCAGCTATTAAATCAATAGATTTTAATTCATCCATAGGACAGTCACCTATTTTTTCTGTTAGCAATATATCTACATCTTTTAGTGTCGTTTTTATCTCATCTATTGGATTATTGTTACAATTTTCTTCTCCCATACAATATGAACTTTCAATTTTTCTATGCATTACAAATTTGATAGCTTTATCACCTGCTTCATATACTAAAAATTCTTGTGCAGAACCAAAGTGCATATTTATCATACCTTCACCAGATGTTGTAACTGCAACTAGTTTTGTTTCACCTGTGCTACTTAATTCCATTTTTGTAGCTTTTTCAAGTTTTATTCTCTCATTTGCTACTTCAAGATTTGCTCTCCAGTTTTCTATGATCTCATGTTTTTGCTCTCTTGCTTTGATATCATATTTTGTTTCAAGTTCACTAAAAGTCATATTTTCAAATACCTCTTTACCAAACTCATCACCTCTATCTTCACCTATTAAACCAACAGCATCTGCACGACACTGACGACAGTGTTTCATAAGCTTCATATCCATACCACAAGCTTCTTGTGCAGCCATTTGTTCTTGGTCTGTAGCACTTGGTACCCCATCTAAACCAAACTTTGTACCAAATTCTGGACTTGAAAGAAGTGGCATAATATTGTGTAAAAATACATTCATCTCTTTTAATTTCTTAGCTACATTTGGTAGATCTTTATCATTTATACCAGGGATTAAAACTGAGTTTGCTTTTACAAGTATTCCTCTATCAGTAAGAGCTTTTATACCTTCAAGTTGTTTTTCAAGTAGAAGTTTAGCACCATCTTTACCCCATACTTTTTTATGATTCCAATGTACCCATGGGTATATTTGGCTACCTATCTCACCAGTTGGATCAATTGTATTAATAGTTACTGTTACATGGTCTACATTGTATTTTTCTATCTCATCAATATAATCAACTATTCGTAAACCATTTGTAGATAAACATAGTTTTAAATCAGGTGCTTTTTCTTGTAGCATTCTAAATGTATCAAAAGTTTTTTTAGGATTTGCTAGTGCATCTCCAGGTCCTGCAATTCCAACAACTGAAAGTTGTTGTATCTCTCCACCAATATAAAGTACTTTTTTTACAGCCTCTTCAGGGCTTAGTTTACCACTAGTTACCCCAGGTCGACTCTCATTTGAACAGTCATATTTTCTATTACAATAGTTACATTGTATATTACAAGCAGGTGCAACTGCTACATGAATCCTTGCATAGTGTTGGTGTGCTCCTTCACTGTAACATGGATGGTTATTTATCTTTTCTTGTATCTCTAAAGCTTGAGAATCATTTGGGTTAAATCCTGTATCACTTGTAGTACTACAACCTGTTGAACAACTCATATTGTTTCCTTTTTTATTTATCTATTTTAAATCTTTATATATATTACTATTCAAAAAGTGTTCCTTAACCCATCCAATTTTCATGAACATGCCCTTTTGGTTTGAAATTAATCACATCTTTTACTATGGAAATCAATTTATCTAATTGTGACTCATCTAAACTATCAAAATATTCTGCATATTTTATCTCTCCCTCTTTATCAATTAAAAATAAACCATTAGCCATATTGTTTACATATTTATCATCTTTAAGTAAGACACCAAATTTCTGTGAAAAACTACTTTTTGTATCTTGTAATATTTCAATTTTTACTATTTTATTTTCTAAATTAAAGTTTTTAATATCCTCAAAACTATTTTTTACTACAACATTTATATTTAATTTTGATTCATCCTTAAAATTCATTTCAAATTTATTTATAATATCTTTACAGTTTTGTTCATCTAAAGAGTACAAAGATACAAGTAATTGTACATTTACAGCTATCATCCCTATTATCATCTCTTGATCATCGTAGCTATAAACTTTCGCACTTGGTGCTTCACCACCTTTAAATCTCTTTTTACCTGATATATCTGCTTCTGTATAATACATATTTACCCCTATAGTTTTTATACTATCTTATGCAAGTAATATTCCTTTATGGTATAGAAAATGTATCAAGTCTTATAGAAGGATATAAATATGTTAAGTGAAAATACAAAGCAATGGCTTTTAGATAATGACTATGATTTAAACGATTTAGACAAAGTAGGACTTCATGGCAATAGTGCTTTAATGAAGTGTGTAAGAGAAGCAAAAAGTGATATAGCAAAAGAGCTAATAGAAGCTGGTGTGAATCTAGAACTTAAAAATATAGATGGAAATACTGCACTATGGAATGCATGTTTTGGTCAAGATTACAAATGTGTAGAGCTACTTGTAAATGCAGGTATCAGCCTTGATAGTATGAATGATAATGGTGTAACAGCTTTGATGTACAGCGTAAGTGCAGGGAAAGAAGATATGTCAGAACTATTGTTAAAATTTGGTGCAAATAAAGAGTTGGAAAATTTAGATGGTTTTAAAGCTATAGACTTAGCAGTAACACCAAAACTATATAAGATGTTAAAGTAAATATTACTTTAACTATCTCCCTATTGCCAATAGATACAAAATATTATTAGAAGTTTCTAAAAACTCTTTTACTTCATCATCATAATAAGCACCAATACCACTACACCCTATATCTTGTAGTTGAGATTTTATATAAATAATATGTGCTATAAAGCCACTTAAGATATTTACTTTTTGATATTTTTCAATCTGTGATGAAGTAAAATAAAAAGTAACACAACTTTGTCCACCAATATTTTGCTCCAAACTAAGATATTTTGATTTTGAACTAAAGTCACCATCTTTTAATAAAGTTTCATTTTTGTATAAACCTTGTGTCATATTATTTACATTATGTACAGTATAATATATATCTATATCATTTTGTAAAGCAAAACTAAAAATATCTTTTACGATAAAATCAAACTCATCATTAGATATAGGTACTTTTCTAAATGCTCTTATTGAGCGTCTATTTAATATTGCATTTTTTAATTGTTCTTTGGGAATATTTGTAAAAAAGCTATCCATACTTATATTTTCATCTTCAAAAACGGCACTAGTTTTATATGACTCTTCTATAAATTGATTTGTTTCAAGATAATCACTAGGGCAAATATATGGTATGGGTTGTTTTAATTTTGTTACATCTTTGTCTATAGTTTCATCAATACTTTTAATCATAGTTAAAAACATCTCATCATCTCTAAATCCAAACATCTCATTTAAAGCTAACTTGTCAAAATCAAAAGATATTTCACTATTCTTTCCCATCAAAAAAAGCACAGTATAAATTGATGCTAACTGATGTCCTCCATCAAGAAGTATATATCTTATAGCTCTGTCTCTATATTTCCATGAGCTTCTAAAATAAACCCCAGAAATTAAAAAAGTAATCCCTTTTTGTTTTTTATTATCTTTTTGGTAAAACTCCACTCCATCATTTGATATCTCATTTAGAAGTACTAAACTAGCCTCATAAGGTTCGTAATGATAAATACCGTCTAAAAGACCTTTTATACCCCTTATTTGTAAATATACCTCAAAAGGGTATAACCCTCCAGCACTAGGGACAGTTCGTAAATAATACTTACCATCAGGATACTCTTTTTCAAAAGTTATACCACCTATTAAGTTTAAATCTTCCAATTGTGGATAATCTTCTATTTTAAATCTTTGAAAAAAATGTGGATATTTTTTATAATTTTTTGCTTGAGTTCTCCAGTCAAGGAAAAAAGCATTTTTTCTTATACTCATATATGTATGGTTTGTTTGATTATGAAAGTTTGGCATAAAGTCCCCTTAACAATAAATATACATAATTTGTACCAATTAAAGCTTTTTAATCAAGGAATACATTATGTGCTCCAGCCGATTCATTCGGACAGCTAGCCGGAAACATTCGGACAGTTTGTAAGTAAAAAATTTCTAAGTTCATAATTATATCATAAGTGTCCGAAAGGTTTTTAGTTTTTGTTAATTTTTGACC
>JAYEOQ010000040.1:0-4838 GCA_034723215.1 Campylobacterota bacterium
AGAAAAATAATTATATAAATCAATTAGAATCTGTAGATAAGATAATGATTAAAGATACATATGTTGATATTAATATTTTAGATATTAATATCAAAAATAATATAGTTCAATTAGATATAGAGACTATATCTTCTAAGTCACTAACATATAGCGATATGGAATATATTAAAGTTAATTTAGAGAAAAAAATAGATAATAATATAATTTTAAAAATCACTCCTAAGATTATATTAGAATAAGTAATAAAAAAGGAAGCCTTTACGGCTCCCTTTTCATATAAAAGTCAAGTATAAAACCTAGTTCTTATCTAAACAGTTTAGATCACTATATGCAACTTCTAGTCTAGCAATAAGTGAATTTTGCCCTGCTCTTAACCAAACTCTAGGATCGTAGTATTTTTTATTTGGTTTCTCTTCTCCATCAGGATTTCCAATTTGACCTTGTAGATAATCTCTATTTTTAGCTTCAAATTCTCTTACACCATCCCAAAATGCCCATTGAGTATCTGTATCAATATTCATTTTAATAACACCATAAGTGATAGCTTCTCTTATCTCAGATAGTTCACTTCCACTTCCCCCATGAAATACAAAATTGATAGGTTTAGCAGATAAGTTATGTTTTTGGGATATAAACTTTTGAGAATTATCAAGAATAGTTGGTGTAAGTACTACATTTCCTGGTTTATAAACACCATGAACATTTCCAAAACTAGCAGCAATTGTAAAGTTTTGGCTTACAGCATTTAATCTCTCATAAGCGTAGTCTACTTCATTTGGTTGTGTATAAAGTAAAGAGTTATCAATATCACTATTATCTACACCATCCTCTTCTCCACCTGTAATTCCTAACTCTATCTCAATCATCATATCAAGTTTAGCCATTTTTTCAAAATACTCTACACAAGTATCAAGATTTTCCTCAATTGGCTCTTCACTTAAATCTAACATATGAGAACTATATAAAGGTCGACCAGTTTGTTTAAAATGCTCAGTGCTAGCATCAAGTAATCCATCTATCCAAGGTAAAAGTTTTCTAGCCGCATGGTCTGTATGTAAAACCACAGGTACCCCATAAGCTTCTGCCATCATATGGATATGTTTAGCTCCACTAATTGCCCCTAAAACTGAAGCATTTGACGCTTTACAACCTTTACCTGCAAAAAATGTTGAACCACCATTACTAAATTGTAAAATTATTGGTGATTTTACAACTGCAGCTGATTCTAATACAGCATTTATTGACTCTGTGTTTACAATATTTACCGCCGGTATCGCAAAGTTATTCTCTTTTGCATAATCAAACAACTTCTTTGTTTCACTACCTGTTAATACACCTGCTTTTACTATATCTAATACTGCCATCCATTTTGTCCTTATTTATATTCTATTTTTGCACTTTTTTTGAGTTGTGCTGCTTTTGTTTTTAACTTATTTATTAAGTTTTCTTGTTTAAGATTTTCAATAATTTTATTTTTTACTGATTTTAATGCAACTGTAATTGGATCTTTTTTATCATCTAAATATATTATATGAAAACCAAATTGTGTTTTAACAGGCTCTTTAGTGATAGAATCTTTTGAAAGCTTTGCTGTTGCATTACTAAACTCTGGAACCATTTTATCTTTTGTAAACCAACCTAAATCCCCACCATTCACACCAGAAGGTCCAGTAGATTTTGCTTTTGCAGCTTTTATAAAATCCTCTTTTAATTTTTTTGAACTAGATAAACTTTTTATAATATCTTTAGCCTCTTTTTGAGTTTTTACTAAAATATGATTTGCTTTAAATTGTTCTGGCTGTTTAAATTTTGATTGATTTGATTTATAAAACTTCTCCACCTCTTTGTCAGAAATTTTAATATTTTTATGTTCTCTTTGCATCCAAACTTGTAGTGCAAGATTTTGCTTTACCATTTTTAAACTATCTTTATACTCTTTTGTTTTAACAATATCACTTTTTAACATATCTTGAGATAATAGCTTTTGCTCTATTAATTTATTTATAATATCTTTTTGTGTGTTTTCAGGTAAAGTTTTAAATTGAACCCTTGGATCTCTTATAATTAGAGATATATCATTACTAGTTATGTTATCTCCATTTACAACTGCATACACCTTATTATCAACAGCATAAGAAGAACTTGCTAACACTAAACTAGTAACAATACTTAAAACTGTTTTTTGACCAAAACTGATAATTCTACTTTGTTTCATATTTTTTTACCTTTAGTTAAATTTACGCTAATTATATCTAAAAAAATTTAGAGTAAAGCTTGATAAAATAGAAATTTTAAAATTTAACTTAAAAACTCTTTAAATTTGGAAATTTTTATGTTATAATCCATTTTTCAAAAATAAGACTTAACTTAACTTTAAGTTTATAATATATAAAACAAGGAATTAATTATATGAGAATATTAATTGTAGAAGATGAAAGTACATTAAATAGAACTCTTCAAGAGGGTTTACAAGATTTTGGATATCAAGTAGATATTGCAGAAAATTTTAAAGATGCAGAATATTTTATAGAGATTAGAAACTATGATTTAGTTTTAACTGACTGGATGTTACCAGATGGTGATGGACTAGAGTTAACAAAAATTGTTAAAAATAGAAGTGGAAGAACTACTGTTGTAATTGTAAGTGCAAGAGATGATAAAGAGAGTGAAATTTTAGCTTTAAAAACTGGTGCTGATGATTATATTAAAAAACCATTTGATTTTGATATTTTACTTGCAAGAATTGAGTGTAGATTAAGATTTGGTGGAACTAATGTTATCACTATTGAAAATCTTGCAATCAACCCAGATGAAGAAAAAATCACTTATAATGATGTAGAGATTGAACTAAAAGGAAAACCTTTTGAAGTTTTAACTCATTTAGCTAGACATAGAGATCAAATTGTTTCAAAAGAGCAATTGCTTGATGCAATTTGGGAAGAACCAGAATTAGTTACTCCAAATGTTATTGAGGTTGCTATTAATCAAATTAGACAAAAAATGGATAAACCATTAAATATCTCTACAATAGAAACAATTAGAAGAAGAGGTTACAGATTTTGTTACCCTCCAAAAATTGAAGAGTAGAATCTAAATTAAAATGTATAAAAAAAGCATATATAAGCAATTTTCACAAAAGCTTATATTTGCTACATCTTTTTTTGTAATTGTATTATCTTTAATCTTTTATGGTTTTACAAAAGCTACAATCTATGAAGAATTATCTGAAGAGTTATTAAAAGATGCAAAACTTATTGCGACACTTACAAAAACATCACAAACAAATCACAAAGATTTAAAAGTACTTATTAATGATGACTTAAAAATTGATATAGTAACAATTAAAAACACCCCTAAAATAACTTTAAGAAAGTATACAAAAGATAATAATCATTTTATGGAATTACTTTACCCTTTAGAGAAGAAAAACTTTAAATATCTAAAAATTACTAGAAATATAAATGCTTCACATAAAATGTTAAACAAGATTTTTAGTAATCTAATTATTTTAGGTATTGGAGGATTAATATTAATTATTATGTACGCTTTTGCTGTTTCAAAAACACTTCTTATACCTATCATTAGAATTACACAAAAATTATCAAATATGAATGAAAACTCATTAACACAAATAGATACTTTAAAGCTACCTATAGAGTTTGAACCACTAGCTAACTCTATAAACACATTAACAAGTAAAATAGAGAATTATGTAAAGTATCAAAAAGAACTTTTTATAGGTACTGCACATGAGCTAAAAACACCACTTGCAGTTATGAAATTAAAAAGTCAAGTTACTCTAAATAAGAAAAGGGAAGTTGAAAAATATGAAGAGGTTCTAAAGTTACATATTAGTGAAATTGATGGTATGAATCAAATGATATCATCTATCTTAGATATGGGGAGACAAGAGGGAGCTCAATTTGAAAAACCAATAGAATTTGATATTATCAAATATTTAAAAGATAAAGCAAATAACTATAAATTACTTGCAAAACAAAAGAATATTGAACTCACTTTTATATCTGATATAGATAATTTTCCTACAATTATACAACCAACACTATTAACACAAATAATCCAAAACTTTGTACAAAACGCAATAAAATTCACACCAAATGATAAAAATATAGTTATAAATACAATACCAAATGAAAACTCAATTGCTATAGAGGTTATTGATGAGGGTGTTGGCTGTGATGAATCTATAGATCTATTTGCACCATTTAAAAGAGTTGGAAATCAAAAAGGTGCAGGTCTTGGATTATTTTTAGCAAAAAGTGCTGCTGATACTCTAGGAGCTCAAATCTCTATTAAAAATAGAAAAGATGGTATACAAGGAACTGTTGCAACTTTAAAGTTACAATCAAATCCAACTTGTATAATCTAAACTATTCTAAAATAGTTTAGAGTGTTCTATCTTTGTACAAAAACTTTGTACAACTTTCATCCCATGCTCTTGTGCTTTTTTAGCAGCTACATTATGAACTAAACCTAACTGAGTCCAAATACACTTAACACCACCTCTTGCAATTGATTCATCAACAACAGAAGCGATAACCTCTGGTTTTCTAAATATATCAACCATATCAACATCTATATCACTAGGTATATCAGTTAAACTTCTGTAAACCTTTTCACCTAATATCACATCCTCTTTAGGATATACAGGGATTATCTTAAAACCTGCATTTTGTAAATACTTAGCAACCATATTACTAGCTTTAGTTTCATTTGGAGAACAACCTATAATTGCTATTGTTTTAGTCTCTTTAAATATCTCTAACATCTCATCTTTGTTACTATTAATTTGTGGCATCTCACATTCCATTTTCATC
>JAYEOQ010000041.1:0-4765 GCA_034723215.1 Campylobacterota bacterium
TGGAAGATTTAATCCCTAATGAGCCTATGGTAGTAACAATAACTCATAACGGTTATGTAAAAAGAGTTCCTATTAAAGCTTATGAGAGACAAGCAAGAGGTGGTAAAGGTAAAGTTGCAGTTACTACACACGATGATGACTTTATAGAAAAGTTCTTTGTATCTAATACTCATGATACTTTACTATTTGTTACAAACTTTGGGCAACTTTATTGGTTAAAAGTTTATAGAATACCTGAAGGTGGAAGAACTGCAAAAGGTAAAGCTGTTGTAAATCTTATCAACCTAAAAGCTGATGAGAAGATTATGTCTATTATTCCAACTACTGATTTTGATGAATCTAAATCGATGGCATTCTTTACTAAAAATGGTGTTGTAAAAAGAACATCATTAAAAGACTTTAGTAACATTAGAAGTAATGGTGTAAGAGCGATTGTTCTTGATGAGGGTGATGAGATTGTAACATCTGAAATCACAACAGAACAAACACAATATCTTATGATATTTACAGCTCTTGGTCAAGTTATTAGATTTGATATGGATAAAACTAGAACACAAGGTAGAACAACTAGAGGTGTTAGAGGTATTAAGTTTAAAGATCAGAGTGATTATGTTATAGATGCAGATGTTATTGAAAATGAGCAACAAGAGCTATTAACAGTAAGTGAAAATGGAGTTGGTAAAAGAACAGAAGTTGAGGCATATAGACTGACAAATAGAGCAGGTTCTGGTGTAATTTCTATGAAACTAAGCCCAAAAACTGGTAAAAAAGTTATTGGTAATGTTATAGTTGATGAGGATCAAGACTTAATGGCACTTACATCTATAGGTAAAATGATTAGAGTTGATATGAATACTATTAGAAAAGCTGGTAGAAATACAAGTGGAGTAACAATTGTAAATGTTGATAAAGGTGACAAGGTTGTATCAATAGCAAAATGTCCAAAAAATAAAGATGATGAAGAGTTACAATTGTTAGATGAAAATGGTATCTTAAAAAAAGAGATACCAACAGATACAATAAATGAAGATACAAATAGTACAAATAATACAAATTTATTAGATATAAATAGTGAGGAAGAGAAATAAAATGAGTGGAAAATATAATGTTGCCGTTGTAGGTGCAACAGGTGCAGTAGGGGAAGAACTTTTTAGAGTTATGGAAGATTTAGATTTTCCAATAGGTAACCTTTTACCATTAGCAAGTGCAAATAGTGTTGGTAGTTCAATTACTTTTAAAAATAAAGATTATCCTGTAGTTGAATTAACAGATACAGTTTTTGAAGAGAATGAAGTTGATATTGCTTTTTTTAGTGCTGGTGGAAGTATCTCTGCAAAGTTTGCTAAATATGCAGTAGAGGGTGGTGCAGTTGTTATTGATAATACAAGTCACTTTAGAATGGATGCAAATATTCCGCTAGTAGTTCCAGAAGTAAATCCAGAAGATATATCACAATGGAGAGAGACAGGAATCATTGCAAATCCAAATTGTTCAACAATTCAAATGGTTCAAGCTTTAAAACCTTTAGATGAATTATATGGTATAAAAAGAGTTGATGTAGCAACATATCAAGCAACTTCGGGAGCTGGAAAAGCCGGTATGGAAGAGCTGGTAAATCAGATGCAAGACTTTTTTGCTTTTAAATTAGATGAAACAAAAAAAGAAGCATTTATGCATCAAATTGCACTAAATGTAATTCCTCATGTTGATACTCCACAAGAGAATGGTTTTACTAAAGAAGAGATGAAAATGATAAATGAAACTCAAAAAATTATGAAAAAAGAGATTGCTATTGCTGCTACTTGTGTAAGAGTTCCAGTTTTAAGAAGTCACAGTGAAGCTATCACTATTACATTTGAAGAGAATATTGATGTCGATTTAGCTGAAGTAAGAAATTCTTTAGATAACTTTGAAAATGTAGAGGTTATGGATGACTTAGAAAATGGAATATATCCTATGCCAATTATCTCAACAGATACAGATACAACTTATGTGGGAAGATTAAGAAAAGATATTTACAGTTCAAATATTTTACATATGTTTAATGCTGCTGATCAAGTAAGAGTTGGTGCTGCTACAAACTCTGTAAGAATTGGTTTAAAATGGATAGAGATGCAAAGAGAGGAACTGTAGAGATGTTAGAAAGAGTTTTTGAAAATGGACTATGGTCTTCACGATTTATAATAATATTTGCTGTAATCTTTGGTTTACTAGGTGCAGTAATACTTTTTATTGTGGCTTCTGTAGATGTATTTGTTACAGCTAAATATGTTTTAACTACATACCTTACAGGTGCTCACCCTGAAAAGTTCCATCAAGAGATAGTTGGTGGAATTATAGGAGCTGTTGATTTATACCTTATTGGTGTTGTTATGTTACTTTTTTCATTTGGACTTTATGAACTTTTTATATCTGATATAGATGCGGCAAAAGATGATGAAGGAAATGACAATCAAATTCTGGCTATCCATTCACTAGACCAATTAAAAGATAAAATATCTAAAGTAATTGTGATGGTTCTAGTTGTTGGATTTTTTCAAAAAGTTGGATTTACAGAGTATAATGGTGCATTAGATATGCTTTACTTTGCACTTTCAATTACTGCAGTATCTGTAGGACTTTACTTTTTAGGTAAAGTTGGAAAGAAATAGATTAAATATAAAAAATAATAAAATAGGAAATAAAATGGGAAAAATATTTGTAGATGCATGTTTAGGAAAAGAGACACCTTATACACCAGTATGGATGATGAGACAAGCTGGTAGGTACTTACCAGAGTATATGGCAGTTCGAGCAGAAGCTGGTAACTTTTTAAACCTTTGTCATGATCCTGAAAAAGCTGCTGAAGTTACAATTCAACCACTTGATATAGTTGGTGTTGATGCTGCAATTTTATTTAGTGATATTTTAGTTATACCTGATGAGATGGGTATGGATTTAGAGTTTATTAAAGGTTTTGGACCAAAATTCAATGATCCAATAGTTACTGAAGCTGATATTGATAGATTAATTGGTGGAAAAGAAGCTAGTAGTAAACTTACTTATGTTTATGACACTATTAAGCTTTTAAGAAAGCAGTTAGATGAAAGAGGAGATGATAAAGCACTTATTGGTTTTACAGGAGCTCCGTGGACACTAGCAACATATATGATAGAGGGTCAAGGAACTAAAACATACAATCTATGTAAAAAGATGATGTATAGTAACCCTAAACTTTTACATAAGATTCTTAGAAAAGTAACTGAAGTTGTAAAGCTTTATATGGAGAAACAAATTCAATCTGGTATCGATGTAGTTCAAATCTTTGATTCATGGGCAGCTGCTATTGAACCATCAAAATACAATGAATTCTCATGGCAATATATGGTAGAGATAGCTGATCATTTAAAATCTAAATATCCTGATACTCCAATTATTATGTTCCCTAAAGGTGTTAGTGCTTTTATATCATCTGGTTTAGTATATGGAAACTTTGATGTATTTGGTGTAGATTGGGGAACTCCAATGGCACTAGCAAAAGAAAAACTAGGTGATAGATATGTTCTTCAAGGAAATATGGAGCCATGTAGATTATACTCTCAAGAGGAAACAACAAGATGTGTAGAAGCTATCCAAGAGACTATGGGTACAAAAAGACATATTTTTAATCTAGGTCATGGGATTCTTCCTGATGTTCCAGTAGAAAATGCAAAACACTTTGTAAGTGAGTGTCAAAGAGTTAGTAAGAAATAGATGAATATAATATTTGGACCTATCCCATCTCGCCGTTTTGGTATGAGTTTGGGGATAGACCTCTCCCCCACTTTAAAACAATGTAATTTTGATTGTTTATATTGTGAACTAGCATATGCAAAAACAGTATCAAAACAAACACAAATAATTCAAGTAAAAGATATAATTACTCAACTAAAATCTTCTTTGAAAAAACACCCAAATATTAATGTAATAACATTCACAGCAAATGGTGAACCATCTTTATATCCATATCTTGAAGAGTTAATTGTTGAAGTTGATAAAATCAAAGGTGATATAAAAACTTTAATACTAAGTAATGGTGCAAATATTTATGACAAAAATATTCAAAATATTTTATCTAAAATTGATATTGTAAAACTTTCACTTGATTGTGCTACAACAAAATGTTTTAAAAAACTAGATCGTGCAGATAGTTCTGTTGATTGTACAAAAATTGTTGATGGTATGATAGAGTTTAGAACATTACATAGAAAGCAACTAATTGTAGAAACACTTTTTGTAAAAACTCTAAATGATTCTAGTGATGAGATAAAAGCAATATATAATGCAGTTAAACTTATTAAACCAGATAGAATAGATATAGGTACTATAGATAGACCACCAGCATATGATGTACAACCAGTAAACTATGAAACACTTTTAAATATTGCAAATCAATTTAAAGAGCTACCTGTAACTATAGCTCATAAAAATAAAACTATAAATAAGCAAACTTTTAATAAAAATGAAATAATAACCCTACTTTCAAGACGACCACTTACAAATGAAGATATATCAAATACATTCGATGAAACATCAATAAATTTACTAAATACTTTAGTTGAAAATAGCAAAATATCTATTATAAATAATAACGGTGTTGAATTTTATAAAATTTTATAATTTATAAGAAAAAGACTTGACAAAGTTATATAATTTAACTATAATTCTGCCACTTAAAAGATACAATCTTTTAAACAAGTTCCGGCATAGCTCAGCGGTAGAGTAGATGACTGTTAATCATTTGGTC
>JAYEOQ010000042.1:0-4699 GCA_034723215.1 Campylobacterota bacterium
TTATTAAACAAAAGGGATTAATTATATGGATTATCAAAATATAAAAGAGCAATTAATAGATTTTTTGAAAGATGAAGTATCTAAAATAGGTATGAAAAAATTGGTTGTAGGTATTAGTGGTGGACTTGATTCTGCAATTGTTGCTGTTTTATGTAAAGAGGCTTTTAAAGATAATATGCATGGTGTATTTATGCCATCTCATTTCTCAAGTGATGAGAGTATAGTAGATGCAAAAGAGCTTTGTGAAAAGTTTGATATATCTTATGAAGTGGTTGAAATTGCACCAATGGTAAAAGGGTATTTTGATAATGTAAAAGATGCAACACCATTAAGAATAGGTAATTTAAGTGCAAGAATGAGAATGTCAGTTTTATATGATATAAGTGCAAGAGATAACTCTTTGGTAGTTGGAACTAGTAACAGATCTGAGATACTATTAGGTTATGGTACACTATTTGGTGATACAGCATGTGCAATCAATCCTATAGGTCAGTTATATAAATCAGATGCTTTTGAGTTTGCAAGATATATTGGTGTAACTGATGCTATTATTGATAAAAAACCAAGTGCTGATTTATGGGAAGGTCAAAGTGATGAAGATGAGCTTGGTTATACATATAAAACTATGGATGATGTTCTTAAACTTATGATTGATAAAAACAAAACTAAAGATGAATTACTAAGTATTGGGATTGATGAAGAGTTAATAGATATGTTAAGTTACAGAGTAAAAGCAAATGCTTTTAAAGGTAAGTTACCAACAATCGCAAATATAAATTTTAATATATAAGGATATATAGATGTTAAAAAATGATAAAAACGAAAGAGTTATACCTTTTTTTAAACCAACTATTGATGATGAGGAGTCAAGTCAAATTCAATCAGTAATGAATCTTGATTTTCCAACAATATCAAAAGTTGAAGAGTTAGAGAATGAAATTGTAGATTTTATTGGTGCAAAGTATATTGTTTCTACAAACAATGCAACAGCAGCAATCCATTTAGCTTTAAGTGCTATGGAGTTAAAAAGAGCTGATAAAGTTCTAATGAGTGTAAACTCTTTCCCTAGTTTACCAGAGAGTGTAAGACATTTTGATGCAGAGCCTATATTTATTGATATTGAATCAAATGGTTTCAATATTGATTTAAATAAATTAGAACAATATTTAGAGGAGAACAACTCTAAAAAATTAAGAGCATTAATGGTGACTTTTGTTGCAGGAGAGGTACCAGATTTAGGTAGGATTTATGAGATAGCAAATAGGTATGATATTTTAGTTATTGAAGATGCTACAAGTGCTTTGGGCGCAATGTATAATGATAATATGGTAGGATCACTTGAGGCAGATATGACAATATTTGCTACTGATTATTCAAATAGTAAAACATCTATAAGTAGAGGTGGGTTTATTGTTACAAATAATGAATCGTTAGCAAATAGAGCAAAACTACTTAGAACTCATGCTATAAACAGTACATTTGATGAGTATGGTAACTTGGATTATATTTATGATGTTGTAGATATTGGATATAAGTATGATATGAGTGAATTAGATGCTGCGTTTAATCTTGCACAATTTTATAAAACAAATTCATTTTGTGAAAGACGACAAGAGATAGCATCTATATATAATAAAGAGTTAATTAATTTAAAACATATCTCTTTACCTGCTTATGATGATGAACATATTTTTAGTCAATATATTGTTAAAATAAGTAAAAATAGAGATGGGTTTGCTAGAGCATTAAAAGAGCAAGGTGTATCAACAGGTTTGCACTATATCCCTTTACATCTTTTAACATACTATAAAAAGAAATATAAATTAAAAATAACAGCATATGGAAATGCATTGACAAATTACGGACAGATTTTATCTCTACCTATCTACCCATCAATGAGTGATGAAGATATTATCTATGTATGTGAAAAGATTAAAAAAGTAGCAAAAGAGTGGATATAGCTTGAATAAGTTTTTCACATCTTGGGTAGAACAATATCTATTTGAACCAAATATTTTACAAAGGCTAATAGGGATACTTTTTTTCCCTATTACAATTTTAAATTGTATATATACAACATATAAAAGAGTTGGTGCAAAACCAATAAACTATGGGATACCCGTAATTAGTGTAGGAAATTTACTAGTTGGTGGAACTGGAAAAACACCTATAACTATCGCACTTGCGAAAGATAAAAAAGATGTAGCGATAGTTTTACGAGGATATGGAAGAGAATCAAAAGGTCTTTATATCATCTCAAAAAAAGGTAAAATAGTTGAAGATGTAACTGTTAGTGGGGATGAAGCGATGCTTTTAGCAAAATCATTACCAAATGCTACAGTTATTGTATCTGAAGATAGAGTAAAAGCTATTTTAAAAGCAAAAGAGTTAGGTTGTCAAGTTGTATATCTTGATGATGGTTATGGAAAACACAATATTATGAAATATGATATTCTAGTACGACCTGCTATTGACCCTTCAAATATATTTTGTTTACCAAGTGGTGGGTATAGAGATACCCCTATGATGTATTCATTTGCTGATATTGTACTAAGAGATGGAGAAGATTTTAAAAGGATAGTAACTTTTAAAAAAGATGGTGATGTTGTAGAGTCATTACCAAAAGATACTATCCTTTTAACAGCAATATCAAAACCAAATAGACTTTTAGAATTTTTACCTCAAAATATAAAAATGGTAACATACCCAGATCATTATAATTTTACTTCAAAAGATATAGAAAATATAAAACAAAAATACCCAACAAATCCAATAGTAGTAACTGCAAAAGATATGGTTAAATTAAAACAATTTAACTTAGCAGATGTTTATCTTATGGATTTAGAAGTTACTATTGATGATGATTGTGTGGCTAAAATAGATGGGTATTTAAAAAGGTAGTGGTGAAGCAGATGTTGATAGATGATTAATATAGAGTTTGATGAATAGTTAAATTATAGTTTAAAATACATCCAATCCTCATCTAATATTTTGAAATCTACTTGTTTATACTTTTCTTTTAACTCATCATTATCTGGAGATAATATTAAATATCTAAGACCTATGGATGATTTAAAATCTTTCGCTATGCTAATTGACAAATCTATTAAATATTTAAAAGGTTTACAGTTATCAAGTTATTTAATTCTTTCTCCACGATAGTTTTCACTTACAAATATATAATCAACTTGTACTGATGGTTGGTCGTTAATTGAAGTAGCAGAAAGAGCAACTAATCCAATAATATCATCATTTTTTTTAATACATATAAAACAGTTTTTGATTTTTCTATTCTCTTACATATATCTTTAATAAATAATAATTCTATATTTGATGAATTTATATCAGAAGACAACTCTATATTGTCAATTAATTTTAAGTATAATTTATATGTAGAAGAACTACTATCATAGCTTTGTATTTCTATCAAGATTGATGTACTATATTGTATTTTCTTGATGTAGCTTTTTTTATAAGTTTTTCATTTGTAGGAGCGTTTTCCATCTCTTCTAGCTGTTTTTTAGTTAAATTTGCTGGCGGTGATATACTAATCACATTACCATTTTTAATTCTTAGTGCCATAAGTAAAACTCCTTTACCCTATATATTTGAATTATATCAAAGTATAATTAAATTATACATATAGAGTAAGACTAACTTTGTGGTATTAATTCAGGAATAATATAAGATGCAAAATGAGAGTTGAATTTTAGGGATATTGAATCTTTATGACTTTTGGAAGATAAAAAATCTGCTTTTATTAATTTACTTATTAATGTGGTTGCAGTTCTAGTGCTTTTTCCGATTACATTTGCTACATCACCTCTACTAATTGTACCTTTTATTAATAACTCTTTAAATACAAGTTCTGAATATTTGGGTAAGGGTTCAGTATCAAATAAACCACTTTGAGATAGTTTTACATATTTTTCTATATTATTTCCAAGAGAATCTATTTTTAAATATTTATTCATATACTCTACTTGATCAAGTGCAGTTTCTAACATAAATTCAAGAAAATAAGTTAATCCACGATTCGATAATGCTCCTCTACCATCTTGTGAACCTTGTACTATCATATCTGCATATTCTAGATTCTGTTTATATTTATCAACACTTCTTGCTAATCCTCTTGATATGTTCCAAAGCCCATAACCATCTAAGTTTATTTTAAAAAGTAAATAATCCAAAAACAACCGTGATACTCTACCATTACCATCTAAAAATGGATGAATCCAAACTAATCTATGATGAGAACATAGAGCATATATAAGCTGTTCTGCTTTTGAAGAATATCTTGATTCATTATACATATTATCAAAGTGGTTAAGTAAATTTATAACATTATCTTTTGAAGGTGCTGTATGAGTACCTACTGTTACATCCATATCTCTAAAAGTCCCAGGTATCATCGTAGTTTTTAAATCACCATACTGTATATTTAAAAAACTATCCATACCATCTTGTATATAAAACTGCTTATGAATATCTAATATAAATTCTTTTTTATATATTGAATTATTATTAGTAATATTAGATTCAATATATTTTTGAACTTCAATATGTGCTAAAGATAACTTTTGTAAACTTCTCTTATTTTCATCATTAGAAAATTCTTTTTTCATTGCTCTATCAATATCTATAGGATGTGTACCCTCTGATTCAATTCTATTTGAATAATAACTATTAGTTTTTCTCA
>JAYEOQ010000043.1:0-4686 GCA_034723215.1 Campylobacterota bacterium
ATGGATTCA
This sequence comes from Campylobacterota bacterium, assembly GCA_034723215.1. GTDB lineage: Bacteria > Campylobacterota > Campylobacteria > Campylobacterales > Arcobacteraceae > JAIOSF01. The sequence continues at coordinate 10 of JAYEOQ010000043.1, forward strand.
TAGAACAAGAAAATGGTGGAAAAGATGTATTCGTACACTTCAGACAAATTAACAACACAGGTTATGGAAGAGTATCTTTAGAAGATGGTCAAAAAGTAACTTTTGAAATCGGTGAAGGTCAAAAAGGACCACAAGCTGAGAATGTTTCTATTTGTTAGTAACTAGTTTAGCTTAAAAAGGTAAGGTTTTTAACCTTACCTTTTTTTATATCTTTTTTTATATCTTTTTTTATATCTTTTTTTATATCTTTTTTTATTCTATATTTTTGATATGATCACAAATTGATATTAAATCTTTTGTTTTAACATCAAGTTTTATAATCATCCTTAAAATAGCACTTTTAACTGTCGGTTGTCGAATAGCTCCTACAATAAATCCTAACAGCATAAGCTCTTTTTGAATCTCGATAACTTTTTTGTTGTTATTTATATCTATTGGTACTATTAGAGAATCAGATTTTATACCTAAAATATCTTTTACAATTTTTTTATTGTTTTTTATCTTTTTATATAACTTCTTTTTATTTTTGATAATATATTTTAAACTCTCTAAACCAAGTGCAATATCAAATAAAGATGGAGCAGTACTATAAATAATAGGCTTTGCACGATTCTCTAAAAATGTAACAATCTGTTTTGATGCTAAAATATAAGCTCCATAACTACCATAAGCTTTCCCTAGTGTTCCCATTTTTATGTGATTTGATTTTGGTGAAATACCCCAATAATCAAACCATCCTAAAAGGTTTTTCCCTATTACCCCTGAACTATGTGCTTCATCAAGAAGTAAAATAGCATTGTGTTTAGTTGCAAGTGTATTGAACTCTTTTGGTGCAATATCTCCACCCATAGAATAAACACCCTCAATAGCTATAATAACCCTTGAAGTAGGGGATACATTTAGTGATTCTAGTTTGTTTTCTAAATCTTTATAATCGTTATGTTTGAAAACTATAACATCACCTTGGACTAGTTTGGTTGCCACCATACCACTTGCATGGTATTGTTCATCTATAAAAAGTATATCTTTTTTTCTAACTAAACTTTCTATTAAAGATATATTTGCTAAAAATCCACTACCTACAACCACAGCAGATTCAAAACCATTTAGTTCACAAAGTTTATCTTCAAAATCTTTATGGATGTTTGAATAGCCATTTACAAGGATTGATGCTTTTGGTGCAGTATGGTTCTCTTTTAGAACTCTTTTGTATGCTTTTTTAAATATCTTTTTATTTGAAGCTAGTCCTAGATAGTCATTTGAAGCTAAGTCTATTAGGTTTTTATCGTAAATCTTTCTAACCCTTAAACGGTTAGATTTCTCTATAGCTTTTAACTCTTTTTCATAACTAATCATAATGTTATATTCTCCAAATACTCCAACTCATCTCCTGCAAATATAATAGCATCTACACAATATGAAACATCAAGATTTTTTATTTTTAAATAGTACTCTATACTTCTATAAAGTTTATGTAGTTTTGCTGGGGTGATGTTGTAGACAGCTTCAAAACTATCTCCACTTTTTACCTCTACAAAGTGGTAAGTATCATCTTTTTTACAGATGATATCTATCTCACCTAGTTTTTTAGCGTGATAGTTTCTATCTATTATTGTAAAGCTGTTTGAGATTAGAAACTCAACAGCTTTGTCCTCAAATTTATTACCTTTTGAAGTTGTATTCAACTTAACAAATCACTACTGATTTTATCTCCGTGAACTCTTCTATTGCAAAAGATGGACCCTCTTTACCGATACCACTTAGTTTTGTCCCACCATAAGGTTGAATATCAAATCTTAATGTTGGTATATCATTTATCACTATCCCACCACAGTTTGCATCATGGATGAAACTTTGAGTTAGTTTTAAATCGTTTGTAAAGATAGAGAACTGTAAACCATAAGGTGAGTTGTTCATCTTAGCTATCGCTTCATCATAGCTTTTAACTTTTACAAGAGATACAATAGGGGCAAAAACCTCTTCGCAAATAATCTTCATATCATCTGTAACTTCAGTCATAACTGTTGGGTAGAAGTTAAGCTCTTCATTTTTGTTTCCAGTTAAGCAAACAGCACCCTCTTCAATAGCACTTGCTATCCAAGATTTTGCTCTATCTAATGACTCGTCATTTATAAGTGGACCTACGAAAGTATCATCGTTGTATGGACTACCTACGATTAATTTTTCTGTTTCTGTTTTCATATGTGAAGCAAACTCTTCGTAAACATCTTGGGCTACATAAATTCTTTGTAGTGAGATACAAACTTGACCAGAATTTATAAATGCACCAAATGCACATCTTGAAGCTGCTTTTTGTAAATCAGCTGATTTGTCTATAAATGTAGCTGCATTTCCACCTAGCTCTAGGGCTAGTTTTTTGATACCAGCTGTTTTTGTTATAATATTTCCAACAGGAACTGAACCTGTAAATGATAAAACTCTAGGTATATCAGAACTTACAAGTGTACTTCCAACTTCAACATCACCATATAAAACACTAAATGCATCTTTTATAGCAAATTCTGACTCTATAAATAGTTTAGCAAATTTATAAGCAGTTCTTGGAGCTTCTGGAGTTGGTTTTAAAACAACTGCATTTCCACTTACAAGAGCTGGTGCAATTTTATGAGCCACTAGATTTAGAGGGAAGTTAAAAGGTGTGATACAAGCCACAACCCCAACAGGTTCTCTAAAATAATAAGCTGATGTTTTAATACCACTTGGCATAGCATCTGTGTTTATTGTGTGACCTTCAAGATTTACCATAGCGTGAATTGATAATTTTACAGTTTCTATACATCTTTCAACTTCAATTCTAGCAAATGTTATTGGTTTTGCTACTTCATCACATAGAGTTTGTGCTATATCCTCTTTGTTCTCTTTTAACTTTTGGGCTACATCTTCAAGCCAAGATATTCTTTGAGACATTTTAGATGCTTTTGTTGCAACTGAAGCTTTTTGTGCAATCTCTAAAGCTTTTATCGTATCCTCTTTTGTACATAACGGATACTTAGATACCACCTCTTTTGAAAAAGGATTTAAAATATCCTCCAACTTATCTCTTGAAACCTCTTCACTACCAAAAAAAATATTTGCTATCATTTTATCACCTTGTATAATTTTTATTATTTTACCATAAAAATAGTAATTTATCCTATTCTTCCCACTCTAATTGATCAAAATATCTTTTAGGATTTCCTTTTGAAATAGATTTATAGTGGTTGTAAAAACTAAACTTTTTATCATCTACATAATTTTGTATCTCTTCTCTATCTACATCATCTTCATAAGCTTTTTTTACACTTGATTTTAATATCCTAAGATATTCAAGAGTATTTTTGTAAGAATTTTTATCATACTCATCACCGTGACCACCAAGAACATATTTAATATCCATCTTTTCTAAATTTTCTAATGCTTCTATCCAATTAGTTACATTACTATATTTTCCATATTTAATCATCCGTCCGTTAAATACAATATTTCCAACAAAAATAAAATCATCGTTTGGTATATAAACAGCTATATCTGAAACAGAGTTTGAACCAGCACTTAGTTTTAATACTTCAATAGTTTTTGTTTCTCCTTTTATTATATACTTTTTATTAGTTAAAATATCAGGCTGTACCACTTTTGATTTTTTATACTCTTTTTTTGTAGTAACTTTTGGGATTCTTGAAAATTTATCAGGATTTTCATCTAACTCTTGCACAATAGTTTTATGTGCAACAATAGGTATGTTTTTCTCTTTATAGTAACTAGCCCCCGTATATCTATCATCATGAAAGTTTGTAACTATCACATAGCTTACTTTTTTGTTTAAATCTTGTTTGATAAGTGAATTTAACTGTTCAGCAAACTTATAAGTGGGACCAGCTTCAATTACAACTACACTATTACCTATATCTACATAACATACATTTGAAACAAAACCTTTGTTTTTCTTCATAGGTGGGTTAAAATCTCCAATAAAACATGTCACATCTTTAGTGATTTTTACTGGCTTCAAGTCAAAAGTTGTAGAAAATAAAGTTGTTCCAAGTAAAATAATTAGTAGTATATTCTTCATCATAATGATATCCTTATATTAATTTTACTTATATTCTATCATAAATAAATTTAGATTAACAAAGGTTATAATATAATTGCATATGTCAACACTTATAGCAATTATTTCTATATATCTATTTATATTGATTGGTTTTGTAGCCAAAAAAGTATTTAAAGATGAGATAGATGAAAAAACACTTATTTTAATTTCAATATATTTTTTACAACCTATGTTGACATTTTGGGGACTTACAAGGTCACCTATTGATTATAATCTTGTATTTACACCTTTTTTATATTTTATCATTATCACGACAGTTTTAGTGATACTTCTTTTAGTTAGTAGGTACCTATTTGAAGATCAAAAAGATAGGTCGATTTTTATAGCTACATCGCTTATAGGAAACACTGGAAACTTAGGTATCCCTCTTGGTATTGCTATATTTGGAGAGTATAGTGTACCTTATACAAGTATCATAAATATTACAAATATATTTTTTACTTAACTTTCGCACCTAAAACCAAGCAACTTTTGTGTCACATCCCTTAAAGTAGCAATTATAGTAGTAAAATCATCATTTCTATTTACAACCTCTTCTATTTGTGCTATCTCATCAAGTATTAATA
>JAYEOQ010000044.1:0-5511 GCA_034723215.1 Campylobacterota bacterium
TTAGCCATCTCATAATAGATATGTGCTAAATCATCTTTTCTAATTTTTCTATCTATACTTCTACCATCACTCATTCTTTTAATATTTAAACCAAATTTTAAATACTCTAATGCTTTTTCATATTTATCATCCAGTTTTGCATATTTAGCTAACTCCAACTCAACAAAAGGGGAATATACTCTTGCATTCATCTCAATCTGTTTATTATACAATTTATTTAAAATAGCCATAGCATCCTCCTCTTCATTTTGCTTTGAAAGATATAGATAATATTGGTAATAAAAATCAATTATTAAAGGGTTAGATTGATTATCAAAAATAAACTCCTCATTTTCTCTTGCATAATGAAAAAACTTTTCCATACTATGTGAATTATTTTTATATCCATAAATTAAAAATCGATATAAAAACTCATCAGATAATATTTGTGGAGATGCAACCATATCCAGTTTTTGAGAAAATTGAAATGCATCTTTATATTTATTCAATAAAAGTGCTACCTTCTCAAGATATAGATATACTTCAGCATTTTTTGATTTACTATAAACATTCTTTGTTATCATATAAGCTCTATTATCTGGTAGCTCAATCATACAAGTAAATAGATCTTTAGTAGCACTTTTATCCTCAATAATTAAAAGTAATGCTTCATTTGAAACTGATTTCAGTACATTGTTTAATTGTTGACACTGATTTGATTTTAAATAGTATTTAATCATTTTTGCATTAATAATATTATAAACTTGCTCTATACTATCATAACCAAATCTATTAACTATTGTTGGAAATATTCCACTATATATCTTTTTCATTCTAATTATCTGCTCATATTTTTCATCTTCTATTGCATTTAATAGCTCTTGCATTAAAGCTTTATTTTGCATAGACTCTACACCACTATATTTTGAAGATACCATTTGGGGGTCAAATTTACCCTCCCTCATAATAATCTCATCTAAAAACATTTTAGCTCTTTTTGAATATGGGCTATGTTTCTTAACTTGAATCAACTCTTCATATATTTTTTTTGCCATTGGAAGATACTCTTTTTCATATCCAGCTAAATCCATATATGTATTTGCTAAAATAAATTTAAAATTATCAATACTATCTGTAACACTAGCATTTGCTAATAGCTTTTTAATTATATCAATAGCAAATTTTGGCATACCAGCTTTTATAAGTTTATCAACTTTATTTAAAGCTTTATAACTATCATTTGCATAATAATCTATATTTTTTTGCAATACCTTTTGTGCAAGTTCATATGCTTTTTCTTTCTCTTTATTTAAAATATAAGCATCATATAGTTCATCTGCAATAATAGTTGCTACACTTAAATTTGTTGTTTCAATCAACTCTTTTCTTAATATTTTAATAGCTTTTCTATAAGCTCTTTTCTTTACATGTATTTGGGCAAGAGCAACTTTTCCATACACATTAGATAAGGGATCATCAAAATTATCTATAATTGCTTTTGCATAATATTGGGCTTCTTTTATCTTATTTATTCTTATTTTTAAAAGAACTAATAATCTATAAGAGTCTAGCAGATTACTTTTATTTATTTTTGAGCTATGAATAGCTTGTTCCATAATTTGATCAGCTTCAAGTGATCTTGTTTTTGTTTGTAATTTATATAATATTTCACACTGTAATAAAATAATATCTGAATCTAACATCTCAATTTTATTAGTTCTTTTAAAAACTTCAATCTCTTTTAATGCAACACCAAGTTGCCCCTCATTAAGGTATCTTCTAATTGTTTTTAATCTATTGTTTTCATTTACAATTTTTTCTTTTTGCAAAGTTGACATTTGACTAAGGTCTTCATCAACAAAACTATAGTAAAAATCTTTTTTTCCATAAACATTTGAAACTGATAGTAAAATCAATAACAAAATAAAAAATAATCTTTTATTTATCAAAATTTTTTCCTTCTTTAAGTTGTACCATTTTTCATAACTCCTATTTTTGCCCTTTACCATTTAGGTTATAAATATATGTAAATATTTCAGCAATAGCCTTATAAAAAACTTCTGGTATCTCTTCTTCTACCTCAATTTGCTCATATAATGCCCTTGCTAATGCTGGGTCTTCAATAATTGGTATTTTACTATCTCTTGCAATATCTTTTATTTTTAATGCTAAAAAATCTATACCTTTTGCTAATACAACTGGTGCTGAAGATTTTTCATTATCATACTTTAAAGCAACCGCATAATGTGTTGGGTTTGTAATAACAACATCGGCATCTGGGACATCAGACATCATCCGTTGTTTAGCCATCTTCATCTGAATTTGTCTAATTCGCCCTTTTACTAGAGGATCACCCTCCATCTGTTTATGTTCATCTTTAACCTCCTGTTTTGACATTTTTAATTGTTTAAAATAATAGTGTCTTGTAAAGAAGAAGTCTATTATAGCAAAAATGATTATAATTAACAAAATTGTTAATAAAAAATAGATTGTTAGTTGTATCATGTGCTCTAAAGATGCCTCAACATTTTTATCCATCATAGATAAAATATCATCCCATATAATAGCTAAAATAATAAGCATTACTATAAAAATAATTATTAGTTTTGCTGTTAATTTTAATGCTTCTATAGCTTTTTTCATACTAAAAACATTTTTAAAACCACTTATAGGATTTATTTTATTTAACTCTAATTTTAATGGAGTTGCAATAAAGCCAAATTGCATAAGATTAAATATAACTGCTAAAAATAAAACAAGAAAAAATAGTGGAAATAATGCGTACAACATTTGTGTTACAACTTTTGAGGTGATTGTATAATATAACTTTCCACTCATTTCAGTTCCAATAAATGAATATATATAGATAATCATATCTTTTATATCAGAGAACATATTTCCTGCAAAAAATAGAAGATAGATAGAGGAGAAGAAAAGTATAGAAGCACCAGGAACTTCAGCAGATTTTGGGACATTACCCTCTTTTTTGGCATCATCTATCTTCTTGCCAGTGGGTTCCTCGGTTTTCTCTTCTTCATCAGCCATAATATTTCAATATCCTATTCAAATTTACTTATAAAGTATGTTGTAAAACTATCTACAAATATTTCAAATCCTAATAACATAAATAAAAATATTAATGCAAATTTAATTTGAAATGTTATTACAAATGGTGAAAAAGCTGGCATAGATTTTGTTCCATACCCATAATAAACATCCATTATAAAACCAATAAAAAATAGAGGAAATGAAAATGAAAATGCAAAAGCAAACATCAGTTTTATCTCTTTAATAGCATAAGATATACCATCAAAATCGAAAAGATTAAATGTACCTAAAGTTATATCTCCAAAACTTAATCCTAACATATACAATGTAACCTCGTACATCCCTGATTCTAAATATATAACTAAAATAATTAAATATAAAAATCTACTTACAATACCTTGTTGAGTTCCTGTGGTTGGGTCAAACATATTTGCCATAGATAGAGCTGTTGCATAACCTATTAAATCTCCTATAATTTGTACAGATGCAAATACAATTTGAACTAAAAATGATGCAACTAAACCTAATGTTATCTCAGATAATAGTGCTATTATAAAAGTATCTTGGGTAACTATATTTTGATTATAATCAACCAAAGGAAATAAAAAAACTGCTAAATAAAATGAGATAGCAATTCTTACTGTTGGGTTTACAGTTTTATGTCCAACTATTGGCATAAAAGCCATAAATGCCAATATTCTGGCTAATACTAAAAAAAAAGAGAGTATTGTTTGTTGATCAAGCAGAGATATTAACTGTTCCATTTAGTAAACCTATCTTTACTACATATAATCATTATTTTGGCTTACAACTTCATCCTCAATATTTTCAGAAACTACATTAGAATCTGATTCATTTTGCTTATTTTGCTTATTTTGACCTTGATTAAATTGTTCAAAGCTGTTATTTGAACTATCACCTTGCATATCAAAACTCAAATTAACATTTGAACCATCATTAAAATTCTTTGCAAGTGCTGATTGTAGTGAAGATCTATTATCAGAAAAAACATCCATAGTTGAAGAGTTACTCATATTCATACTTACACTTATACTGTTATCTGCACGATTGCTTCTCATAACTATAGATATACTTCCAAGATTTGCTGGATTTAATTCTATTTTAAATGTATTTACAGGTGGCTTATAATTTAGATACATACTTCTTGCCATATCACTCATAAAACCACTAACTTTTTGTTGGGCACCAATAATCTTATTTTGTATTGTTTCTACTACAACAGTTGGAACAGATACTGAAATTACAGGCTCTTTACTTTTTTCAGTTTTAGAACTATCTATAGAAACTATTTTTTCTGTAGTTGGATTTTGTACTATTTGTTTCTCTAAAATCATTTTATTTAATAAGATATTATTATTTAAATTTGAAGCTATTGTAGCCTCTTTTTTTATTACTTTTGTTGTATCTACTGCTGTATCAATCTTCATCTTTGTATCTTCTGGATTTAAATCCAACATCTCAGCACTCTTTTTAACGCCACTTATTGTTTTGTTATTTTCTAAATTCTTTTTTGCCATGGAGAGTTGTTCTGTAGATATTAAATCTTTTAAATTTTTTTGTCCACTTAGAAACATATTTGCCATTAGAGGAGATCTATTATCTTGTGAAACTTTTGGTATATCTAATTTTGCATTTTCTACATTATTATTTTTATTTTTATTTTCTACTAAATCATCAACAATATTGTTTATATTTAATGCACTTTTAGCAATATCCGATTGTGCAGAGTCTTTTTTATTTACTAAATCTGTTTTATCTGATGGTGCAGATATTTCAGTAGTTTTTTCTATTTTTTTATCATCAATTATAACTTTATTTATTTCTACATCTTGATCTATACTTGTTATTTTATTATCTGCTTTGAGTTCTGTTTTCTCTATCTTCTCTTCTGGTTTTGTATCTGTTTTTGTTACTTTATTATCTGCTTTGGGTTCTGTTTTCTCTATTTTATCTTCTGATTTTGTATCTGCTTTTGTATCTGTTTTTGTTACTTTATTATCTTCTTTGAGTTCTGTTTTCTCTATTTTATCTTCTGATTTTGTATCTGCTTTTGTATCTGTTTTTATTACTTTATTATCTGCTTTAAATTCTGTTTTCTCTATTTTATCTTCTGGTTTTGTATCTGCTTTTGTTACTTTATTATCTGCTTTGGGTTCTGTTTTCTCTATTTTATCTTCTGGTTTTGTATCTGCTTTTGTATCTGTTTTTGTTACTTTATTATCTGCTTTGGGTTCTGTTTTCTCTATTTTATCTTCTGGTTTTGTATCTGCTTTTGTATCTGTTTTTGTTACTTTATTATCTGCTTTGGGTTCTGTTTTCTCTATTTTATCTTCTGATTTTGTATCTGTTTTTGTTACTTTATTATCTGCTTTGGGTTCTGTTTTCTCTATTTTATCTTCTGATTTTGTATCTGCTTTTGTATCTGCTTTTGTATCTGTTTTTGTATCTGTTTTTGTATCTGTT
>JAYEOQ010000044.1:5611-20661 GCA_034723215.1 Campylobacterota bacterium
AGTTCTGTTTTCTCTATTTTATCTTCTGGTTTTGTATCTGTTTTTGCTACTTTATTATCTGCTTTAAGTTCTGTTTTCTCTATTTTATCTTCTGATTTTGTATCTGTTTTTGTTACTTTGTTATCTGCTTTAAGTTCATCTTTTTCAATTGAATCTATCAGTTCTTGATCATTTTTCTTAACTTTATTAGTTACTATATCAACTAGTTTTTTGGCTATCTCTTTTGATTTATTTTCTAAAGATTCTTTCTTTGATTTTTTTATATTACCATCCTCAATAATAACTTTTTTACCATCAACTTTTTCAGTTTTTTCAGTTTTTTCATTATTTTGTGATGAAGATGTTTTAGCCTCTTTTAAAAGTGAATCAAAAAGCGAAGGTGAATCTGTAGAACTTTTGCTCTCTTTTGAATTAGATGTTGTGTTACTACTACTTTTAGAAGTTACTTCTTTTTTACCAACATCTAAAATATCTGTTATCATTTTAAGATACCTACATCTTTATAATATCTAAAGTTTTTGTATCCATCTCTTTTTGTGTTTTAAATGATGATACATTAGCTTCATAAGATCTCATAGCTTCTATTAAATTAACCATCTCTACAACTGGATTAATATTTGGATAAGCAACATATCCCTCTTTATTAGCATCAGGATGATTTGGCTCATACTTCATCATTGGTTCATCTTTAGAATCAATAATCTCTTTTACACCAACACCTCTTAAAGATAAAAGATCAAGTTTTGAATCCCCAACACTCTTTTGGGTATTTTTATTAGAATCTAATAAAACCTCTTCAAATACTACTTTTTGTTTTTTATAAGGTCCACCCTCATTTGAATGAGTTGTTTGAGCATTAGCAATATTTGCACTAACTACATTTATTCTTGTTCTTTGTGCAGACATACCAGATGTCGCTACATTGTATCCATCAAAAAAACCCATATCTTCCCCTTTTTATATCTAACAAATATTAGATTTGCATTGCCATCACTTGCTTATAAGCTCCCAGAGCCTTATTTTTTACTTCCAATCCAAGTTTTAAACTCAATTCTGCTTCTTCAATCTTTTTCACTGCTTCTTGAAGATTTTCTACTTTTCCTGTTGCAATATCTTGCATTGCATTATATGCACTAACTTGAGTATTATTTACTTCATTTATTGATTCTTTTAAAATATTTGAAAAAGAGCTATCATCTTGATTATTTGAGAACTGTTTATTTTGTTCAAAACCTAAACCAGCCTCATCTACTCTTGTCAGATCAGTTTTATTTAAACCAGATATTGAATTTGTAATCTCTGCTAATTTCATAATTTAATCCTTTTATTCTTTACTATTCTTCATACTTTGTACAGAAGCTTCTTGAATAGCTAAATCACTTACTAGTGACTCTAATTTACTAGATGATTTTTCAAATTCTATCGCATCTTGTTCATTTTCTAAATTCACAAGAGATATTGTCATAGACAACACCATATTTGCAACACTTTTAAAGGCAATAGTAACTAAAACTACTCCAGAAATCATCTCTAGTGGTGTATATACATTAGAATTTAAAACAAAAAAAATTAATGTTGCAAAAAATGATGTCGCAACATATATATCAAGTAAACCACTTGCTACAATTCTCTTTGAAAAAGCTTCAGTTGTCATATTACCTACCTTATCTCTATTATTAACTTATCCACAATTAAACTTAATTGTTTTGACACAACATCTTGCCCGAACTCTTTAGTAAAAAGTTTTCTTAATCTACCTGTAGTAGAGATACACTTAGACTCAGGTATATTTCCTATATATTCTACCATAAATTTTCTATTAAGTTTATTTTTTATAGCTAATTTAACAATAGATTTTGTAATAACCTCTCCAGTTTCATACTTTGATGTGTTATTAAAACATAACATAAGCTTATTTTTTTTAATACTAACCATCTTTAATAATGCATAAACATCTGTTAATGCACTAGGATCTGTTGTTGTAATAGCTAAAATATTATCTGTTAATTCTAAAAATTCTTGTACATATTCATTTATACCTGCACCTGTATCTACCAATAAAAAATCATATTTATTTAAAGAGATAATCTCATCTACTATTCTATTAAAAACTATTTTACTACTAATTGAGGAGTATTGATAGCCACTTTTCCCTGCAACTAGTGATATGTTTTTATATTTGGTTTGGGTTAAAACATCTTTTAATTCAGCTGTTCCATCCATATAATCATAAAATGTTTTTTCTGATTTTAAATCAAATAAAATCTGTAAGTTTGCTAATCCAATATCAGCATCTAACACTGCAACTCTTTTCCCTTTTTGAGATAAAAGATATGATATATTAGCAGTAATTGTTGATTTTCCCACCCCACCTTTTCCAGATGTAATAGCTAATACTTTAGTTTTTGAAGAGGAGTGTAATCTTTTTGTTAACGACACAAGCTTATCTGCTTGGTCAGATATATGATTAAACAACTCTATCTCTTAATTGATTGCTTGTTCATAAAACAATCTATTAAATATTCACTACTAGCTTCGATAAGGTCGTCTGGAACATTTTGACCTATTGATAAGTAGCAGATAGATTTTTTTGTTTTATGAGCAAAAGATATTAAGTTTCCAAAGCTAATTGTTTCATCTAATTTTGTAAATATTAAATTATCTATATTTAAAGTTGCATAACTATTATATATCTCATACAAATCATTAGTTTTAACATTTGCTGGCATAACTAGCATCTTCTCAATAGGTATCTCTTTTAGATGTTGTTGATATTGATTTATTAGATCAATTTTATCCATATCGTACTGACTACCACCCGCAGTGTCTATTAAGATATAATGACAATCTTTTAATCTAGTAATTGCTTCATTTAACTCTTCTGGTTTTTTCACTATCTCTAATGGAAGCCTCATAATATTTGCATACGCTTTAAGTTGTTCAATTGCACCTACTCTAAATGAATCAAGTGTTACTATCCCAACTTTATAATTTGTACCAAGTTTATAAGCATATCTAGCTGCAAGCTTTGCTATTGTAGTTGTTTTTCCAACACCTGTAGGACCCACAAGCATCATAATTTTTCTTTGATGTACTCTTAATGGAATTTCATGTTTAATTGCAACTATTCTTCTTAATATCAATTTAAAAAAATTTTTTATCTTTTCAGGGTTTGTCCTCATAGATACAGGTAACTGCTCTATTGTCTTTTTTAAAATACTATAGGTCATCTCTGGGTCAAAGTCATTATCTTCAAAAAGATTATAAATCTCTGTAAATTCTGGAGGGATAGTTAAATCATATAATTGACTTTTAGGTTCCCATAATATTCTTTGTACCTGAGCCAAAGACTCTTGCATTTGATCAATCTGACCTTTAAAATCATAAAATTGTGCACTTTGCTCATTATCTTGAACTTGTCTTTGTACTATATGTTCCGATGGAATCTCTTCATGTTTGTCGTATTCCTCTTCAAGGGCAACAACAATCTCATACATATTTACACTATTCTTACCTTTTGATGATACTTTTTTGGTTGAAATTACAACAGCGTCAGAACCACACTCTATCTGTGCATTTTGCAAAGCTTTAGTAGGTGTTTCACCTAAAAATGAGAGCATTTTCATCTTTACTTTGCCCCTTTATAAATTTTTTCTATTGAACCATCTAGGTTTTTAATTTTTATATATTTCGATGTCTCTTTAATAATCTCACCATCTCTCTCTATCTCTAAAAGACCAAAATTAAATTTAATTTTTTTTGATGATGATATATATACATCTTTTTTACATATAGCACTATTCTTTCTAATATAATGCTTTGCTCTATATTTATTTTGTTTTAGCTTATCTAATGATAAATACTCTTTACATCTAACCTTATATTTTATTATATTAAGTGTATTTAGTTGTATAAGTTTATATCCATTAGAAAATATCTGCTCTTTATAATTAATACTTTTTATAGATACAGGGACAACTTTAGTTTCAGATGCAAAACAATTTAAAACCAATGCTATAATAATCAATAACTTATATTTCACTATGCCATAACCTCTACTAATGATCCGCCGTTAATTTTTGTAATTTCATCTATTATATCTTTATACATTTGTTTTACTGGTAAAACAATAGATGCTAGTTTTCCATTTAAATAATATAACTCTTTTAATTTAAGTTCCAACTTATCAATATCATCTTTATATACAGTAATATCCACACCATTATGAAACTCTTTTGCTAGCTCTTCATTTAATTTCTGCTTTAAATGTGATAGCTTATCCATTGAATCTAGTTTTTTACTATTTCTTTCAAGAAGAGACTCATGATTTGCTGTTTTTACATCAATTATATCTAAATTTATATCATCATTTAAACTCTTGGTTAATTGCTGTAATTGATCTAAAATGTTATTTATCATGATTTATTCTCACTTAAAAATTTATATAGCATATCACTTATCCCTAAGCTTCCTGCTGATTTCTGAGATAAAGTATCTGTATACATCCCTTTTACGATTTCAGAACCAGTACCCTCTCCTGCCATTTTTGAACTTTTTAATGAAGTTTCAAGAAGTTGGTTCATAAAAAATGCTTCAAAGCTATTACAAACATCTCTTAGTCCACCATCACCTTTAATATTTCCATCTTTTATATTATCAAATTTATTTGTTTTTATACTTTTTATATCTAAAAATTGATTATTTATTTCCATATTATACCTCTTTTACTCTTCTATTCTATCAAAGAAATTTTCTTCGGTAGCCATTGCATTGTTATTTTGATTTGTTGCTATAAATCTTAACTCTACTCTTCTATTCTCAAAAGCATCATCGCTTATTGGTCTGTATGAACCAAATGCAGCAACTTTCAAAGTTGCTGGATCAATCTTATTTTTTATTAACTCTTTAACAACAGAGATTGATCTTAAAGCAGATAGATCCCATGAATCTCTGGGTATTCCACCCCCTCTAGCATAATTAGTACCCGTATGACCCATAACTTCAATATCAAACTCTTGTGTCATAGTTCTTAATACTCTTGAAAGTTTAGTAATAAATCTTTTTGCATTTTGGCTATCTAATCTATACTCACCCTCTTCAAACATTAATGATGATGGGATATCAAGGGTAAATTCATTGTTACCCTTCATAGTCATATCAACTTTTTGATTTTCCTTATCACTTGTATCATTAAACTCTTGGGTAACCTCTTCAATCAATTGTGCAACATCAGCAGCTTCACTATCTGCACCTTGATCATCTTGACTTCCCGCTTCACTATGATCTGCATGATATTGTGATTGAGATTCTTTTTCGGCTTCTGCTGTATCCATAGCACCCTCTAAAAATCCCATACTTCTTCTCATTACTTCAAAGTATTCCTCTACTTTTTTCTTATCCATTGTCGCCATTGATAACAATAGAATAAAGAAACATAGTAACAATGACATAAGGTCACCAAATTGTACAAGCCAACCTGGTAAACACTTAGGACAATCTGGACACTTTTCTTTTCCCATTGACTACTCTTCTACAGATGGCATAATTGCACCAAGTTTCATTTTTATATTTCCTATAGATTCCTCAGATGCAATCATATGAGCACCTTGAATAATAATTTGACTTGCAATCATCTCTTTTGTATGTTTTTGTGATAATTTATTTTCGAAGATACCTGCAAATGCAGTACCTATCAAAGCACCATACATTGTTGTTAAAAGTGCAACAGCCATAGCAGGACCAACGGCCGATGGATCAGAAAGATTTGCAAGCATAGCAACAAGTCCTACAAGTGTTCCTGTCATACCCATAGCACCTGCACTTCCACCTATCGAAGTAAAAACAGAGATTTGGTTTTTATGTCTTATCTCCATATGCTCCAATTTAATCTCTAATAAATTTTCAAGCACATCTGGTTTAGTGTTATCAACTAAAAGATTCATAGCCTCTTTAAAAAATGGATTCGTCTCTTGTTGTATTTTAGCCTCAACAGACATTACACCATTTTTTTTAATATCTGTTGCATATATAATAAGTTTTTCAATAAGCTCAGGTATTGTCTCAATAGTAACCTCATTCATACCTACACCAATAGATTTACCAAAGTTTTTCATGGTACTTGCTTCAAATTGAGCCAAAGTAACAGATGCTGTTCCACCAACAACTATAATAACTGAAGGTATGTCGACATAAGCACCAAAACCAGCACCACCCAAAATAATAGCTAAGGCTACAAGTCCCCAAACTCCTGCTAATCCACCTGCGGTTGTTTTATCCATCATTTCTCATTTAAATTAATTTATGCTGACCAATGTGTTTGATTTTTATACCAAACTTTCCATCAACTATCACTGCTTCACCATCACCAATTACAACACCATTTACCAATATTTCTAATGGTTCATTTGTCATTTGTGTCAACTCTATTATCTCACCTATATCCCAACTAATAACATCCCTTAAAAGGCATACTTTACTACCAAGTCTCACACTTAGCCTCAGCTTAATATCAAATAACAATCTTAAGTTATCAATAGAGTCTTCACCAAGGATTGATGAAAGAACTGAATTACCAGCTACAACTTCAGAAGATTTATCTGCTGTTTCTGTATTTACAGGTGAAGATGGTTGAACACCTGTAAATAACTCTACAAATGGTAAACTTTTTTCATCAAAATCTATAAATATAGATAAAGTTTCATCATTCAATGAAACTACAAATTTATATAAGTTATTTGTACTTGACTCTTCACTACATTGTACTATGGAACTATTAGTCAATGAAAACTTCATCCCAGATACATCATCAAAACCTTGTGCATTTACACTAGTAGTAATACTTCCAGATATAGTTGAAACTATCTCCTTTACAGCATCTACAATCTCATCATCAATAGAATCTTTTAAATCAGAAATTCCACCGAGCATCAAATACTCAAATTTAGTTCCAGTAACTGTTGGTATATAAAAATTCCAAATTGAACTAATACCAGAAAATTCAAAATTTGATTCAACTTTAATACACTGCTCATCACCCAACTCTTCTGAATTAACTAAAGTTACTTCATCAATATTGCCAGTTACTGAAAGTAAACTTTCCAGAGTACTAACTATCTCACTTTTTATTATATTTGATAAATCTGATGCCAATTTCTAGTCCTAACTATTTTGAGTTTCTTTATATGCGTCCATTAAACTCTTCTTAAGTCTAAACATATCTTCTGTTGGAAATTGATACTCCTGATTACCTTTTGTAACTCTTACGAAAAATTCATTTGTATCTTCGTTGTACCCAAACTTTACATTATCTAAAATCATCTCATTACTTTTTGGTAACTCTTTATTTTGAAGATTTTTGTATTTTTCATCTGGATCTATTTTTGTTTTTTTATCTGTTTCTTGTATTTTAGAGATTTTTGATACATAATCAACCTGTGACTGTTCCATCATTTCAAGTCTTCCTACCTGCATTGTATCCTCCTTATATTTTACAATTTACCTTATTGTATCATAATATTTATAAAGTTTCTAAAAACTCATCGAAGTTTACCAATTTAAAATCTACTAATTTACCTTTTAATTTATATTTGAAATATTGAGGTACAGTATTTAATTTTAAATCTTGTATCAATTTAATACCATCTAAAAACTTTGCATCTTTATCATCATATAAAAACTCAATTTCACTTAATGCTACATAAGCCAATAGATCTTGTTTTGATGCAAATAATGAACCAATTAAAATGTAGAAAGAATCAAGTGACTCTAAGTTGTATTTTTTTTGTATATATTCAATCAATTTAATTGATGATTTTGCCTTACCTTGATACAGATCTACAATTGCTTTCAACCTTAAATAGCTAGGGTCTAGCTCTTTATCAATATTAAAATCTGTTCTATTAAATAAACCTAAAGCACGAAGTGTATCTAAATAATAATCTGTGATTACTAGTGAACCTTTAAGGAAATTATTATTATAAATCTTAGGTAACTTATCTTGAAGTCTTGATATATACACATAATCACCCTCTCCTGGTTCTCTAGCAACTAAAGTTAAAAGTTTTACAAACGGATCCTTACTAAACTCTACTAGCAACGGCTCTGTAGTTTTTATCCCATTTTTTTCTACATTTTCTAAAAAATATATTGCACGAAAAAATATTGATCTTTTTTGTATATTTGTCAAATCCTTTATATCTAATTTTAATGATGGATTTTCAAATATTTTATATAAATACTTTGCTAAATATCTAAATGAGCCATTTTTTGATAAGATATTTTTTACCATAAACTCTTTTTGAGTTTTATTTATAGTTAAATTAATTTTTTTAGCTGTTAAAATTGTCATAACTGAATATAATTTATTTCCATGTTCTAAACTATACGCCTTTTTAAAATTCTTGTATGCATTGTTAAAATCATAAATTTGTGCATATGCTAAACCTAAATTGTAATATTCATAAGGGTTTGTATCAAATTTTAAATCAATCATATCTTGTAAAACTTGAACTCTATGAATTGGATCTAATTTAATTACTTTTAAGAAATCTGCGTTATATTTCACCATCATATTTAATTCATTAATACTATTTTGATCTTTTATTATAAAACTTTTTGTTGTATCTTCATCTATCCTATCATAATCTTCAAATATAAAAGGGGCAAAATAAAATACAAAATTTAGTTTTCTATCTAGTGTAAAATTTGTTATTTTATCAAAATACTCTTTTGAGGTAAACTTATCTTTATTGAAAAATAATTTTAATTGCATTTTTTTATTAGAGAAAAAAATCTTCTTTCTCTCTTCAATTTTTAAAATATTTTCACCTAAATTTATTAAATCATTTGCCTTTAGATCCCTAAAAACTTTAAACCATAAAATATCATTTTTATCCTCATCACCTTTTGCATGGTCATATGCAATATTAAGATTAATTCTTGCTTGTTTATAATCCCTTAACTTGATGTTTAAAAGTGCCTCTTTTAGTTTTGATCTATTTTGTGTTGTTTTAAGAAGTTTCAATGCATATTTATATCTTTTTTGCAGAATCAAAGTATCTACAACAAGCATCTTTTCATGTTCTGTTAATCTTTTTGCTTTAGCACCAATTTTAGTTATCTCATTTATATATTTTTTATCTTTTGTGATTTTATATAGATAATATGCTGCACTAAAATATGAATATTTATCATTATTTTGCAACTCTTTTAACTCATATATTTTTTTTAAATATAGATATGAATTTTTTTGGGAATCTAATTTATAGTATGCTATACCTATATTTAAAAAAGATGCAACTTTGAGTAATTTTGATGACTCCTTAAACAATTGAATTGCCTGTAAAAACTTTTCCTGCTCTAGATACAAAACTGCTGTATTAAATTTTACAATTAATTCTCTTTTTTCTTGTAAATTTGTTAGGTTTTCGTGTTCAAATAATATTTGTGGTTGAGACTCAACTATTTTACCCTCTTTAGCAGATACAACTAAAGGTGATA
Organism: Campylobacterota bacterium; assembly: GCA_034723215.1. Lineage (GTDB taxonomy): Bacteria > Campylobacterota > Campylobacteria > Campylobacterales > Arcobacteraceae > JAIOSF01. The sequence goes on from JAYEOQ010000044.1 coordinate 15,110, forward strand.
AAATAATTGAAAATAGAAATAATAATTTTAAATACATATCTATTGAATAGTACCTACAGATGCATACAGTTCATCAACTCTCTCTTGAAGAAGTCTATTTCGATGTTCTAGTTCTGTATTTTTAAGTTTTAATTCTTGAAAATCATCTCTTGTACTTTTTAAACTAGCTTGTGAATCGCTAATAGTATCAAGAGAAAATTTTATCTGTTTTTCAGATTTATCTTTTAATTTTTCTAGGTTTTTATTTTTTTCCTCTGCTAACGCTTTCTCTTCTGTAATTTTATGATACAGAGATTTGTAAGTACTGCTACTACTATAAAAGTATAAGCTAAGCACCCCAAATATAGCCGTAAGTAAAAAGTTATCCACCGAAAACTACCTATCTTTTAAGTTGAATTAGTGTAGTTAAAATCTGATCAGCTGTTGTAATAGACTTAGCATTCGCTTCAAAAGCTCTTTGAAATACCATAAGATTTACAAGTGACTCACTTAAATCAGCTGTTGAAAGTTCTAAAACACCACCTTTTATCTCTGCTGTTTTATTATTATCAAGATTAAATATTGCTTGTCCACTTCTATTTGTTGATTTTACTAAATTGTTTCCAGCTGGGTCAAGACCTCTGTTATCTGTAAACTTAGCAACTGCAACCTGACCAATAGCATAATCAGCCCCATCTTGTTTCATAATAATAAGACCTGATCCATCAACACTAAAATCACCAAACGCACTATCTGTAATCTCTAAACTATCTAGTCTTAGTTGAATATCATCTTTTCTTGCAGCTTGGTTTATAGTTGTTATTATCTGAATAAACTCTCCACCTGCACCTCTATTTCCACTATGCTCTGGACTTTTTGCTGTTATAGCACCACCTGCACCATCATCAAGTCGAGATACAATCTCTTTATCATAATAGCTATTTTTTGGCTCAACAACTAAATTACCGTTTAATACATAGGCATTTAAATAATATGATGTTTCAGTCGCCACAGCTGCTGGAGCTGCATGTTCATTTATAGCATCTGCTAATTGTTGTGGAGTAGCTCCTGATGCGCTTACAGTAATATCATTAAGAGGAAGACCTGATCCAAAACTATCTTTCAACAAAGTATAATTATCTGCTCCACTTGCTGAAATATCAGCTGCTGTATATACATCACTCTGCTTACCTGATACCATCTCTGCTAAAACTGCACCTACGGATTCAATAGCACCCATACCTGTACCCTCTTTTGCTGGAACAATATTTTGAACAGTCCCTTTTATAGATTGATTTGCTGCACTAGCATCAGTCCAACCAAACTCTGTAACTCTATATGATACACCAGGTACCAATCCCTCTATAACCATTTGACCAATAGTCGGAGTCGTATTTGTATCTATCATTGGATTTTTATTTAATGGATCAGTAGCACCCGATGCTGTAATTGGAGCTGTACCACTTGTCATATATGCATTAAAACCTGTGATATTTGATATCTTATCAGTAAGCTTTTCCATTGTAGTTGTCTCATCAGTATCAAATGTTTGAGAGTATTTTGTACCATCTATAAAGATATACATCTCATCACCTGTATCCAATACAGTTCCAGCTGCATCTAAATCAAAATCTAACAGATCTCTTTGAGTTGATGATTCTGTTGCTGTTGGTTTTGGGTCTGCATTAGAGTGAAGTGACAGTTGTCTATTATATTCTGTAATAAGTGCTTCAACATCTGATATTTTTGTTGATGCTGTTTTATATCCGGCACCTGTATATACATCGATACTATCAGTTCTAGCTGTTTCAGTATAGTCAGTTGCTTTAGCAACAATTGTTTCAATTGAACTTGAATCTCTAATAATTACATTTCCTAAAAGTTTATTATAATCATTTGTTATCTTAGTTGAGTTTGCATCTGTAGATGTAATATCATCATCTTGCACTGCTGCCATAGCCCAACCCTGTACAGCATAACCACCTGCATTTTGGAGGTTACCATCTTCACCCATCCTAAAGTTACCAGCTCTACTATAGTAAAATTCATTCCCATCAGAAACTTGAAAAAATCCATCACCTGATAGAGCCATATCATAGCCTACTGCAGTAACTTTTAGGTTTCCTTGTACATATAATTTTTCTACATCAAATGTACTAACACCTTTACCGATGTTATCTTGATACATCTGATCTGCAAAAGCTATCCTTGATGCTTTGTATCCAAGTGTATTAACATTTGCTATATTATTTGATTCGTTGTCTAATGCTCTTTGTGCCCCTGAAAGTCCAGAGATACCTGTCCATAATGCTCCAACCATAATAATTCCTTTAAAATAAAGTATTACGAATATAATTAAATATTCAAATTTAAATCTTACAACAAAGACTTACATTTAAATACTTAAACTACATATTTATAAAATACTAATATGTAGTGTTTTAGTTTTATCTAACCTGCATAATAGAATTTAACGGGATAACATCTTGTAGATCTGCATACCTTACAGATGAACCTGCAAATAGATACTTTTCAACTACTGCTGCATCAGTTACTACCTCACTATTCTCATCCAGTAATTTTACTGTACCATCATTATTAAAAGCAAATCTACCGCTATTGTCAAGTGCAACCCTTATATTTGGTTCAACTTTTACATCGCCATCATACAAAAATCCATCTGAATCATATATAACTAGCTCTTCTGTTTCAGAGTTTTGCAACACATCTGTCATACCCACAAGCTGTCTGGCATTAACATATAGCTCACCATCTCTATTCTCTATTGTTTCAACCTTATATGATTTAAGTATCCCATCATCCCCGATTGAACCATCCTCTACAACATGACCAATCATATTTGCAGCTGTCGATAATGCAGATGAAGCATAAGATGCTTGCATCGCTTTCATAGAAGCTGACATCTCCATATTTGCTTCAATAGATGACATTTGAAGCTGACTATCCATCAGTGCTGCACTATCCATAGGCTTAGTAGGATCTTGCATTTTCATCTCTTCTAGCATTAATCTTAAAAAATCTTCATTTGTTAACTTATCATTACTTACTTCTGTTGTATAACTGTTTCCATCGAAACCTATTGCACTATTAGTAACTACATTTTCTACTGCCATATTAACCCCTTATACCGATTTTTCATCAAAAAAGAAACTTACAACTTTTTCTGAGTCCATAGAATCTTGAACCCTTATTGCTAACTTCTCATCCATTACTATTATATCACCCGTACCAATAATCCTGCTGTTTACATAGATATCTCCACCCTCACCAGCAACTTTATTCAATGCTAAAACATCACCTTCACTAAAATTCAAAAAATCTTTTATTGTTATATCAGCATGTCCTAACATTACATCAACAGTTATCTCTGTATCAACCAAAGTATTGTAATCTTTTGTAGTAAATTCCATATTAATCTTTTTTATTTAATTTGTATTTATTATATCATAAAAAAATTGATTTTCAAGATTTTTGTATAAGAGATAAGTATATTTAAGTATATTTATATAAGAGTGTCTAGTGATTCTAACATTGTTTGTACTTTTGATTCAACATTTCCATCAAAATTACCTAAATCACTTGCTATTACAACCCCACCTGCTGTAACATTAGAATCCTCTTGTAAAGCAACAAAGCTTTCAAAGTTTAATTGCTCTTTTAGTATTAGATAATCTTTTGGATTAAGATGTATTGTTATTTTTGAAGCAGTTTTAATCTTTGACATTATATTTGATATTGTCTCTTTAGCAATTTCTGCTGAGTTTTGAGTCACCTCTACTCCTATAATCTTTTGTGCTATAGATAAAGAAGTTTTAAGTATTTTTGTTTCCATTTGAAATGTTGCTTGTTCAAAAAAAGTGGAATAGTTTTTCAGATCTTTTAATGCTTCAATAAGCTGTTTATCTAAATCTCTACCTTTAACACCATCACTCTCTATAAGTGAAACTTTTTCATTTATATTAAGTATTGCACTTTGTAAGTTTTTAATCTCTTGTAGTACTGGATCAACATTTCCATTTATACTTTTATCATTTAATGATGCTACATTTGACATATCTGATGTTTGAGCTGGTTCATTTGATATAAAATTTCCTAATTCAAAAGTTTCTATTTGACTCTCTGGTTTAATTATCTTAGAAGTTGTATTTACATTATTCGTACCCATTATTCTTCCTCATCTGCTCTTTCAATCTCACCACTTTCAAGTAGTCGCATAGCAACTTCAAGTAATTTTTTCTGTGCCTCTTCAATATCTTTAATTTTTGTTTTTCCTAACATATCAAACTCTTCAGTGAATCTATCTTTAGCTCTTTGAGACATAGCACTTAGTATTATATCCATCTCTTCAGGAGGAGAGTTTTTCAGTGCAACAGTTAAGTCTTCTGTCTCTACATTACCAAGAACTTTCATCATATAAGCTTGTTCCAACTGTAAAAGATCCTCAAATACAAACATATTTTCTTTTATCTGCCCTGCTAAAATAGGATCAATTCCAGATATATTATTTAATATATCACCAGATTTTGGTCCCATTTTATTTAACATATCAGCAACAGTTTTAACACCACCAACAGTTACAATTGAAGCTAATAATGATTCTAGTTTTTTCTCTAAAACATTTGACATAGATTGTACAATACTTGGAGAGACATCTTTAATAGTAGCCATCTGCATACTTATCTTAACTTTTAAACTATCATCTAATTTTGTTAAAACCTCAGATGCATCAATCGCATCCATATGAGATAATATAACAGCAATAGTTTGAGGCGATTCATCTTTAATAAAATCTGCTAGCTGTTTTGGATCAATATTATCCAAATAAGCGAATGATTGTTGTGCTTCTTGTAGTCTTGCTAATTTTGCTAAAACTGCGTCTGCTTCTGCTTTTCCAAGAGATTTATATAAAATATCCTTAGCATATTCAAATCCACCAGAACTTATATAAGAATTTGATTTTATATACAGATGAAATTCATCTAGGATTGCAAGTGAAGTATCCTTATCGATTGAGTTTATTTTTGTAATTGCTATTGAAAGATCTTCAACTAGACCTTTTGGTAAGTTTTGAAATACTTTAACAGTAGCTTCTTCTCCAATTAAAACAAGAAAGTTTGCAACCCTTTCCATCATTGACATACCCTGTAACAGATCGTGATTTATCTCTTTACCTGCCATATCAACTCCCCTTATTTCCAGATTTGAATTTTGTATCACCTTCAGCTAATAGCATCTCAATCATTTTTGCTATATCTTCAGGGTTGTTACTAACTACATGATCAATCTCTTCTATTAATACATCATATTTTGCTAACTCTTCAGGGTCTAAACCTTCAATATTATTTAAAATCTGACTTTTTATTTTTGCTTTAAGTTGAGTTTGTGCATTCATACCATCAAAATTATCAGCAGCATAATCATAAAGTTCACTATCAGAACCCTCTTTTCCACCTTTTGTTCCTGTATCACCATCTAAAAGCATAACTGCATTATTTGCAATAAATTTTTTGTAAAATACAAATAATAATATTGAAGCTATAAGGTATTGTAAA
>JAYEOQ010000045.1:0-4668 GCA_034723215.1 Campylobacterota bacterium
AGTATAGAGAAAAATATACACTAGATGACTTTTTAGATAGCTTTAAAGCACCTGTAGATTCTTACTAGTTAATACTGTTTATTTTATAAATACACAAAAGAGGGTAGTTTTTTAACTACCCTTTTTTTATACAATCTCCATAATCAAAGTTTTAATATTTTTTTTCTCTTGTATCTCTACAATGTTAAGGTTTTGAATCTCCAAACTCATAAGTTCAGCAAAGCTAGTTATATTTGCTTTTGCTAACTCATTTACAATTAAACCACGATAGTGCTTCGCCCAATGACTTACAACTTTTCCATCTTTTAAAAACTTATACGTAATAGTAGGCATAGTTGGTTTATAAAACTTATCATAATACCCAGCTCTTAAATCTATAACCTCATCTCCAATATGATTATCAAGCATATCTTTTATATTATCTTTGTACTCTTTTATCACATCTATACTATCTAGTGTAGCACCTTGCTTATACTTATAGTCTGGTATCAAGTCATCTGCTTTTAGGACACCAAATAGATTTGAAAATATTAAGAGATTATCATTACAATATTGTTGTTGTTTATGATCCATATTTTTATAATCTAAAGCATCAAAAGCTACACCTGTGTATCTTTGTATAGCTTTCATTGTTGGTTGTTCTAAAATTGGTTTAGAATATTTTTCACACTCTTTTAGGTTTTTTAATCCAAACCATTTTGACAACTCCTCTAGTGAACTATTTTGTATAAATTTATCGTAGTTTTTAACTACATCATCTCTTGTATTGTTAATCTCTTTAAAATAAAAATTATCTTCACAATAAGGTGAAAAGTCACCACCTATCTCTTTTGTTTCTGCTGGGGCTAATAGTATTTTCATAAATCTCTTTTATTTATTATTTTAATAATTGGTTCTGTTTTTGTTGATAAATCAACTAAAAAATATGTTGATATCACTTTGTCATTATATGTTATTGGTATCTTTTTATCTATAACTTCTGCTTTTCCTGAAGTTATATAAAAATCTTTTCCATACTCTATACCATAAAACTTCAATCTCAATCCCATCTTTTTATCATCTGTTGAAACTTTATTGATACCAAGTTCACTTAATTTTAAAGCTAACTCTTTAGCTATATGAAAATCGTATGCAAAATGTTTTTTTGGATTTTCAAGAAAAAGATAAATATATTTATTTATAGAAAAAAGAGCAAAATTTAATACTAGCAAAACTAAGGTAGTTGTTGCAATTGTATAGTGTATCTTTCTAAACTCTTTTAGTCTTATTCTAAGACTATGCATAAAAAGTTTTACCATAATAGGGATTGCAATAACCACAAATGGTGCAAAATCTTCAATATCAATCTTTTGTCTAAGTGAAAAAATTAATGATAATGATAATGATGATATCGCAATATACCAGTACATATCTTTCTCAAATTTTAACCCAACACGGTATAAAGAGTAAAAAAAGTATAAAAATAGAAGAGGGGAAAAGATAGAAGCATATACTCCAAAGGTGTCAAGCAAATAACCTCTAGGTTTACCACCAACTTCAAAACCATACATAGTCATAGATATACCAAATAAAACTAAAGAAACCACTAAAAGTATATTGTCTTTCTTTTTTAATGAGTATAAAAATAGTGCTAAAAATAAAATAGCAAAAGAGTTATCTATAAATAAAAATAAAAATAAAAGTATATAATGCTCTTTTTGACTTATTTTATAAAGGTATAGATATAAAAGTGTACAAAATATCACTATTATCGATTCATTAACCAATAATGCAGCACTATTTACACCTGGCAATATCATAAAAATAGATAATGCAATTATTCTATCCCATTGGTTTCTAAAGTAATCATCAGTTAATAGATACAATAAAATTGAACTTCCAATATAAAAAAGGATAAAAGGGACTCTTAATGCAAAATCATTTTGCCCCAGTAGTGTAGTTGAGAATTTTGCAATATAAGTTAAAATATTTGGACTATCTTGAAAAAATATAGCTGCTTCATTATATGAGATACTAAAACCATCTCCAATAAGTAATAAAATAACAAAATGAAATATAAGCAATCCAAAGAATGTTATATTGTATCTACTTAAATTCATTTTATATTACTTATATTTTTAAAAAGTTATCTATAATCTCATGTCCATATTCACTCATTACCGATTCTGGATGAAACTGTACACCATATAGATCTTTATCTTTGATTTTTAAGGACATTATCTCTTCATCATCTAAACTTTTTGATGTAACAACTATATTCTCTGGTAAGTTCTTTTTATTCACTGTAAGAGAATGATATCTAGTCTGGGTCATCTGTTTTGGTAAGTTATTAAATAAAATATCTTCACAAATCACTTCAATTTTAGAAGTTTTTCCATGCATCATTTTAGGAGCTCTTATCACCTCACCACCAAACACTTGAGCAATACTTTGATGACCTAAACATATACCTAAAATAGGTGTTGTATCTGAAAACTTTTCAATCACCTCTAAACAAATCCCTGCTTCATTTGGTGTTGCTGGTCCAGGAGAGATAATAATCTTTTGAGGATTTAACTCTTTTATCTCATCAATTGTTAATTCATCATTTCGTATAACTTTTAAATCAGCTCCTAACTCTAAACAATATTGAACAATATTGTATGTGAAGCTATCATAGTTGTCTATCATTAAAATCATTTTGCTATATCCCTACTAGTAAATATTTATAGTGATTATACAATTAGTTATATCTATTTTAGATAATATATAATAAAGATTGGGAAAGTAAGAAAACTATCTCTTACTTCCGCCCTTCCCATTACCGTTACCATTACTTTTGCCGCTTGAGTTTGAACCTTTACCTTTATTGGCATTTTTAAGTCCGCCTATACCAAGTGCTTTTCCATTTGAAGTTTCCGCAGAAAAATTTTCCATATCTCTTGTTCTGGCTCTAGTTCTCTCTTTTTTACTATTTCTAAGACCTAAAACACTAGGATGGACACCTATCTCATGTGCTATCTCGCCCCAACCCATACCTGAGGTTCTCATCGTAGTAATATCATCTACGGCAACACCAGAAACTTCAGATAATGTAGTTGTAGCACTATTAAAATTTGTTTGAGCTTCTTCCAACGCTGCTTCCGTAGCAGCAGTAGGATCAGCATCATAAGCAGCTTGGGCATTTGATAATGCTGTCTCTGCATCATTTACATTAGTTTGTGCAACCTGCACATCTTCCGTTTCTGCAGCTAAGTTTTCTGCTTTTTGTGCCTGTGCCGGATTTTGCAATGTTGAAACCTCATCCCCCGGTGCCGCTAACAAAGGATTTAGACCAAAAACTAAAAATGCTGCCATAACTATATAAAATAACTTTTTCATACCGTACCCCTTACTCTTAATGTTACTTTGTAACTGTAATAAAATCTATAGATTCACCTAACAAATATCTTCTATTCTTAATTATAACATTTTTTGGTTTTGAAAACCAACTTAATTTTAATCTAGTTGAATTGATACTAGGATATTTTTTTAAAATATATTTTTTTATCTCTTTAACTTTTTGATGAGCTAATTCACTGTTTTTTTCTTGATATCCAACTATATGTATCTCTATATTTTTATTTATTGTTAAAACTTTACCTAGAAAATCTAATGAACTTTTTGAATCATAATCAATAGTAGAACTAAATGGTTTAAATAAGATATTCTTTAAAGTAACAGTTCTTAATCCAATTAGATGATTTCTATAATCAAAACTTCCTAAGTTATTTAAATATTTAACTGCATCTCTTGCTTGTGTACCACTTGGATAATATTTTAAATACACTTTCCAAGCAAGTAACTCTTCAGGTTTTCTTTCTAGTTTATTTAAAATCATAGCTCTATTAAATAAAGCAGTTTGACTCTCTGGTAATATCTTTAAAACTTTATTATAATATTCCAAGGATTTTAAATACTCTTTATTGTCATAATAATTATGAGCTAAATATGTTAAAGATTGAAGATGTTTCTTATCAATTTTTAATGCTATTAAATACTCTTTTCTCTCATCCTCTAACATCTCTAATAATGAATAGTTTACACCTAACCAAGAGTGATAATCTGCATTTTTATTGTTTAAGATTGTTGCTTTTTTTAAATATTTTAATGATTGTTTATATCTCTTATTTGCAATAAGAAACCTTCCATAATAATATTGTGATGATGCATCATTTTTATTTTCCCTTATTTTTGCTTTAAAATAATCAGAACCTTTATCGTAGTTTTTCTGTTCCAACAGAAATTCACCAACTATCTGTTGCTGTACTGCACATCCAGAAAATAATAATACTCCAAACACCACTACAAAACTATTTATTATCTTTCCCATATTAACCTCTCTTTAAATTTAAATATTATCATTTTATTTATTAAGCTATAGTTTACAATAATCAAAATAAAGAGAATTTATGTTAAAATTCAAACATATAAAGGAAAATAATGATTATAGATAATACGACAGTTGATAAACTAGCAAAACTTTCATCTCTAGATATAGATGATGAAAAAAAAGATTTAATAGGTAAAGAGTTAGCTGATATAGTGAAGTTTGTTGAAAATTTAAATGAGATTGATGTTAGTTCTGTAGATGCAACATTTACAACAATTTCTGGCGGTCAGCCGTTGAGAGAAGATATTTCTAGTAAA
>JAYEOQ010000046.1:0-4609 GCA_034723215.1 Campylobacterota bacterium
ACTACAAAAAATGATTATAAATCTTAATGTAAACTAAAACTTTAAAATATTACCTTTTTATTTTTTTATGATACAAATAGATAACGGTGTAAAGTCTTGTATTTTAGATTTGGTCGGATTAACCTACATCCCTTCTTGAAATTGCCATTATTATTATCCTTTTAAGAAGTTTTTTTATATAATAAATAAAGAATATCATCATGTTACTTATTATGTACTTATAATATTTTATTATCAAATACCTTAAAATGGTTAGGAGTTTTTATGTTTAAAAAGTTAAGGAAACTTTTATTGTTATTTATACTATTTACTTTTGTAAATGGAAGTGAAGTAGATCTAAATAAAGTTTTAGAACAAGCTAAAAATCAAAATAAATTTATTTTATTTTTTCATCACATCCCAAAGTGTCCATATTGTAGTTCTATGATTGATGAAAACTTTAAAGATTCAAAAATTCTAGAAGTTATAAATAAAAATTTTATATATGTAGATATCTATACAGCAGATACTAATACTATAAGATTTAAAGATTTCAAAGGTACAGCAAGAGAGTTTTCAAAATATATTGGAGCATTTGCATATCCAGCAACTCTTTTTATGGATGCAGAGGGTAAAGTGATTCATAAAGCTATTGGATATAGAAACATAGATGAACATATTGTCGATATTACTTATATATCAACTAAAAGCTATAAAAAGATGAAATTTGAAGCTTATAAATGGAAACTTGATTTTGAAAAAGACTAATAATATTACATTTAATCAGATTGAATCTGTAGAGAATCTCTCACAAGTACTTAAAGAGACATTTGATGTGGACCTTGATATAAGTGGTGGCTGGGGATATGATAATAAAGGTGCTGTAGTAGTAAATCATCTAGATATCCCAATCGATCAGTTTTTACATATGTTTGCTACTATTCGAGCAAACATAGAGATGAATCTTATGCAAGATGAAGATAATAGGTATGGAGGGATAAATATCTCTTTTTTAGAAGGTGAACAGTTTGAGATAGATAATAAAATCTATGATCATATCACTTTTGAAATATCAGCAATTAATGAAAAAAAATATGCTAAATATATACAAGAGTATAAAGACAATTATGGAAAAAATAAAGATTTTGATATGAGTGATCATTTTAAACGTCGAAAAGAAGATACTATCACTATGCAAAGTGATTTTTGGTTCTATGGTTTAGAAAAATACTATCATGATAGCAAAAGCGAAAACACTACAAACTAAAATTTTATATTTATCATATTCTTTTATATTAATTATTATTATAGGTTTTATCATAAAAATATTTGTAAATTTGATAGAAATTTTAAAAATTTAATGATATACTCCCCATAGTTTTATAAGAAAAACCTATAATAAATAATCTTAATTTATTTCAATTATAAGTTTTTATTATAAGAAAAATTAAACTTATTCTAAAGGGGAATATATGAAATTAGGAAATATCCTATTAGCAACAATACTATTAGCGGGTGTAACTTATGCTCAAGAGTTTATTGATTATAAACAATTATCAAAGCAATTAAAAGCAGAGTCTAAAAAAGCAGGAAATACAGCAAATGCAGCAGATATAAAAAACTGTATAGCAGATAAAAAATGTGCGGTTGTTGATGTAAGAACTAAAGAAGAGTGGAATGCAGCACATATTAAGGGTACATCAAGAATTGGTAGACAAGCTCCTGAAAAAGCTTTAGCTAATGTTGTACTTGATGATGATGATAATTTTATCAAGAATAAAATTATTGTTGTTTGTAATACATCATCAAGAGCATCTATTGATGCAGAAAAATTTAGAAAAATGGGATTTTCAAAGGTAAAGATTTATAGTATTAATAGTTGGATTGATCAATGTAATCCTGTTACAAATAAATACAGTAAAGCAAAAGATAAGCATGGAACAAAAATTAAATTTGGTATGTTTAAAGCTGAACATTGTTATAAATAATTTTTATTTATAATTTAAACTTTTATCCATAAAATTATGGATAAAAGTTTGCTACTTTAGCAAAACCTATCCTAAATATTATTCAGATATAATCTTTTCTATGAAATATGAAGTAAATGAAAAAACAAAAAGATTAAGATATATAAGAATGCTTGAAAAATTCACAACAAAATCTGTTGGATTGTTAAAATATGATAATTTTGATTTAGAACTTTATAAAAAAGCTATGCTTAGAAGTTATGAAGATTTAAAAAAAATAGAAGCATTGGATTTATATCAAGAATATCCATCTCAACTAAAAAATTTGGCACAATTAATTTTAAATAATCTTGATTCTCATTCAAAAACTTATGAAGATGAGAGAAAAGCAATTTTAAAAGAATCAAATTTACTTTATAAACTAAAAAATAATAATAGATACAAAAAAGATAAACATAAAAATAAAAAGTTTACTGATGGATACTAATGAATCTTTTAAACTTTCAGGTGTCTTAAAAAAAGTACTTTATAATAACGAAGAAAACAACTATTATATAGCAGTTTTAGAAAATGATCAAAAGATATGTGGTCAATATTTTGATGCTGATTTACAAAAACTTGTAGGTGAAGAGATACTTATAACTGGTATTTGGAATACACATAAAAAATATGGTGTTCAGTTTGCATTTACATCATTAGAAGTTAAAGAAGCAGAGATATATTTCTTTTTAACAAAAATAGTTAAGGGTATTACTAAAAAACTTGCACATGAATTAACAGTAAAATATACTGATGATGAATTATGCGATATTTTAGATAATACACCTGCTAAGCTTTTAGAGTTTAAAGGGATAAAAGAGAAAAAATTAACACAAATAGTAATGTCATGGAATAAATTTAAACATCTTCGTGAACTTGGTTCTTTTTTAGCACAATATGGAGTTACTAGTACTTTTATCAATAAGATATATCAACAATTTGGAGAAGTAGACAATTTAATAGAAAGAATTAAAGAAAATCCATATATGCTTACTTCTATAAAAGGTATTGGATTTAAAAGAGCTGATGAGATAGGTACAAGTTTAGGGATAGATAAAAGAAGCAATTTTAGGATAACTGCTTGTATGAATTATACTTTAAAAGAGTTTTGTGAATCAAATGGGAATAGTTCTATAAAAAAAGAGCAACTTTTTTCTTTACTTGATGATTCATTAAATTTTGAGAATGAAGATGGGCTATATGAAGATGCACTTATTGCATTATTAGCAAAAGATGAAATAAACGAAACTATCAAAGATAGTTTTGCCCCTAGTATGTACTTTTATTCTGAGACAAAAATTATGGATTTTTTTGAAGATAGAAAAAAATTTAACGATAACCAAGCTATTATTAAAGATTTTGAAAAATATATATTAAAACAGGAAGAGACATTAGGTTTTATTTTAAGTGATGAACAAAGAAAAGCAGTAGAGTTAATAAATGATGGTGCAAATACTATTTTACTCATAGGTTATGCAGGAACTGGTAAATCAACATCAAGTAAAGCAATTCTTCAACTTCTTGAAGAGGTAGTAAGTTATGATGATATTCACTGTACTGCTTTAAGTGGTATAGCTTCTCAAAGAATTGCAGATACTACAGGATATAAAAGTAGCACAATTCAATCACTTTTAGTAAAAATTGATAATAGTGATAAAGATTATTTTGACTATAAGGTTATACTTATTGACGAAGCATCAATGGTTAATAGTGTTACTTTTTATAAATTGTTTAGTAAAATTAATCCTGATACAATAGTAATAATTGTTGGAGATGATGGACAACTTCCTGCAATTGGGGCAGGGGATATTTTAAGAGATGCTATAAGATATAATCTTGCTCCAACTTGTAAATTAACTAAGATTTATAGACAAAATGAACAACAAGCAATTGCAGTAATAGCCAATGAGATTAGAAAAGGTAAAGTTCCAGAATATAAAGAAGATTTTGAAGATTTTAAATTTATTGATGTTTCTATACCTAACTATTATGCACAAAAATCAATACTTAGTAATTATGAGATAAATAGTTTAAGAAATGATAATAACTATAAATTATTACATAGCTTACTTGAAACTGCATCAAAGTATATAAAGCCAATGTATGAATATATAAAAAATAAAGAGATTGCAAATTTCCTTACACTTTTTCAGGTAATAACACCTATAAAAGGTGGTACTCTAGGTGTTGAAAATATAAATATTAATTTACAAAAATTAATAAATAATACAAAAACTAAAGGTATACAAAAAAGGGTTTACGAGTATAAACTTGCTGATAAAGTTATACATATAAGAAATGAAAATATGAAAGCTCAAACAATGAAATCATATAAATCAGGAAGTATAGACTTTGTAGAAAAAAGAGTTTTTAATGGACAGTTGGGGATGATAATAAAAATAGATCATGAAAAGTCAAAGTTATTAGTACTTTATCCTAATGATGATATGGTAGTATTTTATGATTTTGATACATTAGATAATTTAATCTCATTGGCATATTGTTTAACTATACATAAAACACAGGGTATGGAATATGATACAGCTCTAATACCAATGAGTTTTTCACATTTTATAATGCACAATACAAAATTACTTTATACTGCAATAACAAGAGCTAAAAAT
>JAYEOQ010000047.1:0-4608 GCA_034723215.1 Campylobacterota bacterium
CCTCAACCCTAATTCAGAAAGATTTTTATTTTGCATTTATCAAATACTCTTTAACCCACCTAGGAAAAGTTTCACTTTTAACTCAAATTCTTTTGTATTATCAGCTTGTGCTATTTGAAATCTAGGAGTATTCATCCTAGCAAAATCTTTGAATTTATCTCTACATTCAAAGATGGAGCAATATCTTTAATCTTTGTTTTTGTTCCATCTGCAAAGACTTCATATATCGTATCATCTAAAACCTCTAAAACACTATCTCCAGATGCTAAAGTATCAAGATATGCTTTTTGCATAGCACCTTTTGCAAGTAGCGGGATAAACTCTTCTAAATTATCAAGTTCATTATCTTTCATTGATTAACTCCTTCTATATCTAACACTATTATTTTATCTAATTTCATCTATAAATCTCCCTCTGCAACTCAAAATACTCATCTCTCATCTGAGGTATTCCACCAAAATTTTGAGCAACTTCTCTAACACTTCCAAGTCCACTTAAATCAACAAGCTTCCCTAGCTTATCTTCATCAAGTTCTTTAACACCATCTTTTCTATATCTATCCAATATAAACTCTATAAACTCTTTAGCTTTGAAGTCATGATACTTTTCTATAAAATCTGAATGTTCAACACCAAGCACTCTCTCTTCACGAGTTTTAATATCCATATTAAATGACAAGTGAGCCAATACATCATATATATCACTACTTGTAGCATCAAATATTTGTTTTAAATCATTTAGTTGTGATTCATCTATGTTCATCTCTTTTAGTTTGTTTAGTAAATCTTTTCTATTAGTAGGGTTACTCCATATCTCTCGAAGTGCATCTTCATCATTGTAAAATCTACCAAGAACACCTATAAGTAATTCTAAATAGTCTTCTGTTTTAAGTGGTATCCCATCTTCTCCCACATAAGTGGTTTCAATATCAATAACTTTTAGTTTTTTACCTTTTATATCAATAACAACTTTCTCATTTGATTTTGTTTGAGTATCTTTATTTTCACCGTACTGTATATCAACATCATTTACACTATCACCATTATCAGTTGAACTCTCAGTATTATAATTATCATCACTATTTACAGTTTCAGTTTTGATAACTTCTTCGGCAACTCCATCCCATCTATCATCATAAAATAGATTTGTAGCTCCAACAAAATCTATAATAGTAAAGAAATCTTTTCCATCAAATACACGAGTTCCACGACCAATAATTTGTTTAAATTCTGTCATTGATTTTATAGGTGCTGTTAATACTACATTTCTTACATTTTTTGCATCTACGCCTGTTGTAAGCATTTTTGAACTTGTAAGGATAGTTGGTATATCTCTATCATTATTTTGAAAACTCTCAAGAAATGCTCTACCTATATCGCCCTCATCAGATGTAACTCTTACACAATAGTTATTATCTTTTATAGTTTTGTATTTATCTATTGCTATTCTCATATCCAAGGCGTGTTTTTGGTTTACACAAAATACGATTGTTTTATCCATTGAGTTCATATTTTCTAAAATAGTTTTTGCGATTAATTCTGTTCTCTTAGGTATCACAACCTCTTTTTCAAATTGATTTAACTCTACTATTTGTTTATCTAACTCTCCAACTATAATATCATTTGGGTCAAATTTATACTCATCAATATTTGTTTTGATTCTTTTAACTTTATATGGTGTTAGAAATCCATCATTGATACCATCTTTTAGCGAGTATTCATAGATTGGTTCTCCAAAATATTTGTAAGTATCTCCATTATCATCTCTCTTTGGTGTTGCTGTAAGTCCTAAATGAACAGCACCGCCAAAGTGATTTAAAATATCTCTCCATGAACTTTGGTCATTTGCACTACCTCTATGACACTCATCAATTATAATCAAATCAAAAAAGTTAGATGGATACTGTTTATAGTATGCTGTTACATCATCTTCCATCTCTTCATCTGTTATATCTACAACTCTATTTATATTTGTTCTTTCTGTAATAGACTGATAAATAGCAAAAAATATATTACCAGCAGTTGGAACTTTGCCACCTCTTTTTTTGATAATCTTTCCATTTATCTCTACACAATCTTTTTCTAATGGATTAAATGTATTTAATGATTGGTCTTTAAGTACATTTCTATCAGCTAAAAACAATATTTTAGGTCTTCTATCGCTTTTATCTTTATTCCATTTTGATTGGAATAATCTATATGCAATTTGAAAGGCTATGTAAGTTTTACCAGTACCAGTTGCAAGAGTTAAAAGAACTCTATCTTTATCATTTGCGATAGATTCTATTGTTTTTTGTACTGCTATTTGTTGATAAAATCTTGGTTTCATTGTACCCTCAATATGAAAAGGGTGTGTGATTATTATCTCTTTTTTAGTTTCTAATTTTCCAAACTTTCTTTCAAATAATTCATCTGGTGTTGGATAGCTTTCTACAAACTCTCCTCTTCCATCTTTTAAAGAGTGTTCATATATTTTATGACCATTTGTACTATATACATAATCAATGCCAAGTCTTTGTGCATAATTGATAGATTGTTGTAAACCATCTAGCGGGTCTTTATCTTCTGCTTTTGCTTCAATGATAGCTAAGTTTGTATTTTTATAAGAAAGAAGATAATCAACAAAATATCTCTTACCTCTTTTACCACCAATTAGCTTTCTACCATCAGTAAAATAATACTCTCTTACTATGTTAGATTCTAACCAATTACTAGCTTTAATTTTAGGGTCCATTAGTTTAGAGCGAGTATCTGATTCTGAGTATGACATCTATTATAAACCCTTAAAATATATTTATATTTATTCTACCTAAATATAATAACAAATTAGATTAACTATTTTTTATTAAATGATGGATTATTAGTCAACCATTCTGTTGAATTTAATAGTTTATTATTGTCAGTATCCATATTTTCAAATTTTTTATTTGATACTTTTGATATCTCTTTGATTGTTACTATTTTATTTTCATCTAAATCATTTTTACTAAACCAAGAGAGTGCAAATTTTGGCATAATTTTGGCTAATTGTGTATTTTTTAGTTCAGTAAATGTAACTGTTAAATCTTTGTTAGCATCCATCCTTTTAAATCTTTTTGTTGACATCTCTAAATATTCACTTTGATTTAAAAAGCCATCTTTATTTTCATCACATTTGATAAATATTTTAGAGCCAAATTTTCCATTTGCAGAAATATTTATAGTAAAAAATAAACTAGCTAAAATTAATATTTTAGTTAGTTTATACATCAATATTTTCTTTTAACGCTTCATCCTCTTTCATCTGAGCAATTCCTGCACCTGTATAACCTAACTCTTTAAGTCTTTCAACTAATGGTGGATGAGAGTAGAAAAAGAATATATAAAGTGGATGTGATAGTGGAAATGATTTATTTTCATTTGCTAGCTTAAGCAATGCGTTTACTAAATCTTCTTTTGTAGATAGATTACTTCCAAACTCATCTGCTGCGTATTCGTTGTGTCTACTCATAGCACTAATTAAAGGCATTAAGAAAAATGATAATATTGGGCTAAACATCATAAATACTAAGATAATAGCATACGGCTCATTATTTAAGTGAAGTTGTAAAAATAGTTGATCAGGTAAGTTTCCAAATAAAGCAAAAAATGTAAACATAACGGCACCCATTATTCCAATATTTTTAAGAATATCACCATTTTTAAAGTGACCAAGTTCGTGTCCTAAAACTGCTAAAAGTTCGTTGTGTGTTAGTTTTTCAACTAAAGTATCAAATAGTACAACTCTTTTTGTAGAACCTAAACCACCAAAATAAGCATTTAATCTGTTATCTCTTTTAGAAGCATCTACACTAAATACACCAGAACTTTTAAATCCAACCTCTTCAAGTAGTTTATTGATTTTCTCAGCTAACTCTTTATCTTCAAGTGGACTAAACTTATCAAACATCTTATCTCTTATTAGAGGATAAAGCATATTGATTAAAATAATAATTGCAAAAATAAAAGTAAAACCATATATCCACCAAGATTCAAAACTCTCTATGATATATGAAAGTCCAGCAATAGCACCACTACCAAAAATTAGAAACAATGCTCCACTTTTAATAGTATCTTTGATATATAATTTGGTTGTCATATTTGAAAAACCATACTCTTTATCTAACTTAAATGTTTTGTACAGATCAAAAGGCAATGCTAAAATCCAATTTATGATGATAAACAGGTCTATAAACAGAACAGCTTTTTGCCAACCTATAAAGTTTATAGTTAAGTTATCTAAGGTAACCAAACCAAAACTAATCCACATAAAAAACAGTACAAAATCATAAAAAGTTGTAGCCATACCTAACTTATTTGTTGCTATGTTGTAGTTACCTGCTATTTTAAATTTTGATGGAGTTAATATAACTGCATCTAACTTTTTTGCTTTTTGAACATAATCAACTTGCATAAATGATGTATATATACTTACTAAAAAGTATAAGCAGTACCCTGCGATTGCTATCTCTAACATTTAATTCTCTTCCTTTATTTGTTTAATCTTTAAATTTTGATAAATAGAGTTTAAATATAAAATAATATTTTCATTTTTATAATTCTCTTCTTTTGCACACTCAATAGCATCATT
>JAYEOQ010000048.1:0-20269 GCA_034723215.1 Campylobacterota bacterium
GTTCATTTAAGTTTGTTTTTTTAATCTTTTAAATCTGTTAAATTATATAAGTCAGTTGGAGCTAAATAAACATTTCTTCGTATTACTCTATCAAGTGTTCTACTATTTCCAGATATTACAACATCTTGGATATATACTTTATCTCCTGGTATTGCATTGTAAACTATATCAACAGTATGATTCTCTTTATTAGGTTTTATATCATAATTAACTTGTGTATATGCATACCCTTTATTAGCAATAGCTGTTTTAATAAATGTTTGATCTTTTCTTAGCTTAGTAATATTAAATATATCATCTTTTTCTAATTTTAATTCTGGGTATAATGTATCAACTTTTTCAATCTCTTCATCAAGGTATATGATAATATCATTTACAGTATATTGATTACCTTCATCTATAGTGTATTCAATAGAGGCAGTATTTGTATTAAAATCAATTTTAGAAAATGCAGGTGTAACTTTAGCATCTAAATAACCATTTTGAAGATATAGGTCTCTTATTCTAAGAGAGTCATACTCCAATTGTTCAAAATCCATCTCACCATCATTTTGTCCAAAAAACCATGTAAAACAACAATCAGTCTCTTTATTCGCAATTACATCTTCAATATCACCAATATCAAGTGCTTTTACACCTTTATAAGAAACATTAGTAACAATAATCTCACTACCTTTGTTTACTTCAAATGTTAAAGCTACACTTGTATCGTTGATAGTTTCAACATCAATATCAACTGTAGAGTTTATATACCCCTCTCTCTCAAGAGCTATAAGAAGAGCTTTTTTAGCTTTTTTTAGCTTTTTAGGTGTGTACATAGTACCTTTTTTTATACCCATGCTCATATATAATGATTCAAGCTCTTCATCTCTATTTTTATAGCCAGTCATAGTTAGTTTAGCTATAAAAGGTTTCTCTGTAAAATGAAAAGTTAAAGTATTGTCAATATCTGTTGTCCAAATATTATTAAAATAATTGAAATTATAAAACTTTTTTATAGCTTTGTTTATCTCTGGTAAAGTATATTTTGAGTTATCTTTAAGATGTAAAGTTTCTAATGCAATTTCATTTGAAATTTGTGTAAGTCCTTGGAATTTAATCTCATTTATATCTTGAGATGCAATTGTGTATCCAGCAATTGATAAAAGTAGTAAAATCTTTTTCACATAAATCCTTGTAAAATAATAGTTAAAGAGTCTATCTAAAAGATGGTTATAATTACTTTAATAGTACAATTCATCTATGAAAATATTATATATAGGTGGTCAAAAGTGTGGTAAAAGTGCTTTGGCTGAAAAAAGAGTATTAAAGTTGTCAAAATATAAAAAGCCATTTTATATTGCTACTTATGATAATAGTTATGGTGATAAATCTATGCAAAAAAGGATTGATAATCATCTTAAAAGAAGAGTGGAAAAGTTTATAACAGTTGAAAAAACAAACTCATTAGATAAAGTTATAAAAGATGGTGAAACATATTTAGTAGATTGTTTGTCTATGTGGTTATTAAATCATATTAATTTATCGCAAAAAAAGATAGTTAAAAAACTAAAAAAACTTTTAAAAAATGATGCAAATATTGTTTTTGTTTTAAATGATGTAAGTAGTGGTGTAATACCATTTGAAAAAATAAGTAGAAAATATGTTGATTTAAGTGGTATTATTGGACAAATAGTTGCAAAAGAATGTGATAAAGTTATAAAGGTAGAGTGTGGTTTGCAAACAAAACTCAAATAGTATAATAAATGGTATCCTTTATGGTATATCCTATTTTACAACTTTCCCTATAACTTTAGAGTACTTCGATACAAATAAAAAATTTTATCAAGGTGTACTTTTATCTTTACCAATAGTTGGGGCATTTTTATCTCTTTTAATAATTTTATTTTATTTTATTCTCCCATTTATCCCAATATATAGTGCAATTTTAGCATCTTTCCTATATCTGTTTTTAACAGGTTTTTTACACTATGAAGCTGTTGGAGATACTATTGATGGGTGGTACGCATCTTTTGGTAAAAAAGATATTTATGAGGTGATGCATGAACCACAAATAGGTTCTATTGGTGCTATTGGTATGGTCTCTTTTATGTTTTTAGAAGTTTCTGCTTTAGTTTATTGTTTTTATGAAGAGTTATATTTAGTTATAGCTTTTGCTTTTATTTTTAGCAGAATTGGGGTTTATTTTGCTTTAGATTTTGAATATCATGAAAAAAGTAAATTTATAATATCTTTAAAAGAGAGTATAAAAATAAATAAATTTATAAAGATAGTTTTTCTCCCTATGAAAATATTTGTAAATTATGTTCTAAATAGTTTGAAAAAACGGCTTGGTTTTTTAAATGGCGACATTTTAGGATTTTTAATTGTTGTTCTTGAGATAGCTATTTTAAATATAGGGTTACTCATCTTTATTTAAAAGATTATGAAACTCTATTTTTTAGATATTACTATTTAGTTAACTTTTCTACAAGTTTTAAAAGTTTACTATCTATTTGGTATTTATCTTTTACAACATCAGGTACTTTTATAAATTTAAAGTTTGAATCTTGATATACGATTATCTCATTTACTTTATCGTGTATCAATCTATCTATAGAATATGATATATATTCAAACGCCATAAGTCTATCATAAACACTTGGACTACCACCTCTTTGTATATGACCTAAAATCATCTCTCTTACATCAAAATTTAAATCTTTTTTTATCCACTGTTTGACTTTTTGAGTATCTTTTGTCCCCTCTGCAACTATAGCTAAGATGTAGCTTCTACCATCTTTAATCTCTTGGTTTAATCTTTTTGATAAAGAGTCTAAATCATATTTAATCTCAGGGATTATACATATCTCTGCTCCACTTGTAAGTGCTGATATAAGTGCTAAATAGCCACAATCTCTCCCCATAGTCTCAACTATAAAAGCTCTTTTAAAAGATGAAGAGGTGTCTCTTATATCATCTAAAGCATTTTTTATCACATTTAATGAGGTATCAACCCCCAAACAATAGTCTGTTCCATTTATATCATTATCAATAGTTGCTGGAACTCCTACAAATGATATATCGAACTCTTTACAAAAAATATCCATAGCTTTAAAGCTGCCGTCTCCACCTAAAATTATAAGTTTATCTATGTTGTGTTTTTTTAAATTTTTATATGCTATTTGGCGGTTTGAATATTGATAAAATCTTTTTGACCTAGAGGTTCTAATTATTGTACCGCCTAGATGTATGATACCTGCTACATCTTTGTGATTTGCTAGTTTTATATCCCCATCAATCAAACCATCTAGTCCATCATATATAAAATAGGGTGTAAGATTTTTATCATAACAATAATCAACAAACTTTTTAATAGCAGGATTCATCCCTGAACTATCTCCACCTGAACACATTATAGCTATTGTACCCATTTTACACCTCAATAATTTTATGATTTAAGTATACTAAAGAGTAAGATTATTACTACTTAAATGAAGTTAATTTAATGTACAATAGTATTAATATATAGAAGGATAAAAGTTAATGGCTTATTATACATCATATGGTGCAGCAGGTGAGGTTACGGGTTCTTGCCATCTGTTAACTATAGGAAAAATTAAGATTTTGATCGATTGTGGTATGTTTCAAGGTGAAGAGAGTGAGCTAAACTTTGATGAGTTTGGTTTTGATCCTGAAGATATAAATTATCTTATAGTTACACATGCACACTTAGATCATATCGGTCGTATCCCTTTACTTGTAAAAAAAGGTTTTAATAAAAAGATTATATCAACACAAGCAACATCAAGTATAGCTCAACTTATGCTTAAAAATTCAGCTGGAATATTAGAAACTAAAAAGAAGATTCTTTATAATACAAATGATGCAGAACAATCTTTACAATATTTTGGTACATATTTAGAGTGTGATCAATCTATGGTATTAGATGGTGATATAAAAATTACTTTTAAAAATGCAGGACATATTTTAGGGGCTGTTAGTGTTAAGTTTGAGTTTCAAGATGAGGGTATAGATAAAAGTGTTGTATTTTCTGGGGATATTGGACAAAAAGAGCGTGTGATAACTGCGCCAATACAGTTTTGGCATGATGCAAACTATCTGTTTGTAGAGTCAACTTATGGTGCTTCAAATCATAATGATTTAAATATATCAATAGAGAAGTTTAAAAAACAAATTTTAAAAACATTGGGAGATGGTGGGACGATAGTTATACCATCATTTGCACTGGAGAGAACACAAGAGATACTATACTTACTAAAACAGATGAGTGAAGAGGGGCAACTTGAAGATATACCTGTTTTTCTTGATGCACCATTGGCTATAAATGTCACAAAAACATTTATGAACTATCCTAATCTTTTTTCATATAATGTGGGTAAGATTATTTTAGATGGTGGAGATCCATTTAACTTTAAAGAGTTAAATAATACATACTCTAAAGAGGAATCAAAACGGATAAATGAACATCTTGGCGCAAAGATAATCATTGCAGGTAGTGGTATGTGTGAAGGTGGACGGGTAAATTATCATCTTATAAGATATTTAAGTGATAAAAAAAATCTTGCTTTATTTGTTGGATTTCAAGTAAATAGTACACTAGGTAAAAAAATATCAAGTGGACTAGATAAAGTGAAGATTCTTGATATAGATGTAAATGTAAAAGCAAAAGTTAGTTTTGTATCTGGTTTCTCTGCACATGCAGATCAAAAAGAGATTTTAGAGTGGATAGATACTATGGAAAACCTTTATTGTGTATATTTAATACATGGTGAAACAAATCAACTTCAAACATTAAAAAGAAAAGTAAAAACAAAATTAAAGCGTAAAGTTCATATTGTAAAAATGGGTGAACGGATACATCTATAAAAGGGATAATTTATGAGAGATTTAGAAAAAGAGTTTTTAGACAATACAAATAAAGAGAAAGATGTATGGCGTTTATTTAAAATACTTGGAGAGTTTACTGATGTATATGATAGTTTAAGTACTTTGCCCCCTGCTGTATCTATTTTTGGAAGTGCAAGGACAAATAAAAAAGATAAATACTATAAAACAACTTATAAGTTATCAAAACTATTATCAAAAGAGGGTTATGCAATTATCACAGGTGGTGGTGGTGGTATAATGGAAGCTGGAAATAAAGGTGCCGATATATCTGTAGGTCTTAAAATCAAACTTCCACAAGAGCAAAAGATGAACCGTTTTGTAAAAATATCACTTAAATTTAAATATTTTTTTATAAGAAAAGTAAGCTTTCTTAAATACTCAGTTGCTTTTATAGTTATGCCAGGAGGTTTTGGAACTTTGGATGAACTATCAGAAGCGTTGTGTTTAAAACAAACAAAAATGATAGGAAACTTTCCAATTATCCTTTTTGGAAAAGAGTATTTTGAACCATTAGAGGAGTTTTTTAAACAGATGTTAGAACACCAATATATTAAATCAGAAGATATGAATCTATATTTGATAACAGATTCTGTTGAAGAGGCTATAGAATATATTAGAAGATCAAGATTTGATACAAACCATATAGAGTTAAGAAGGGCTAATGATGAAAAATAAAGAGAATTATAACCAATTCAGCAAAGAGCTTGAAGCAACTTTAAAAGAGAGTCTGTTTGATCAAGAGTATGGAGTTGAAACTATAATAAAAACATTAGTTCAATCCTATATGTTAGAAACAAAAAGTAAAGTTCAATCACTATTTACTTTTATTGGAGCACCAAATAGCGGTAAACACTACGCTTGTGAGCTTTTAGAAAAACTAAATCCCAAAATAGATAAACTTAAAACATTTTATATGGAACAATACAGCGGCAGCGTTGGTTCTGAACAGCAATTGCTTATAAGTTTCCAAAAAGATGTAGTGAGTTTTGTTAAAGAAAATCCAAATGCTATTTTAGTATTTGAAGATATTGAAAAAGCTGATTTACAGGTGCAGCTAACCCTTTATACTCTGTTTACAAATTATGAGAAGAGTGAAGTAGATTTTTCAAATATTGTTGTTGTTGTAACAACAACTGCTTTATCATCTTTGCTTCAACGAAAAGATCTTCAAAAACTTATTAAAAGTGATCCTTTACAAGCACATACATTTCTAATGGAACATTTAGCAAAAGAACAAATATCTGTAGGGGATAGTATAGATATAGCTTTTGATAAAAAGTTACTTTCACTTCTAAATGAACACACCATAGTTGCTTTTAAAAACTTAAGTTTAAAAGCACTTATTAAAATTGGCGCAAGGTCTTTACATCAAATGTCTCAGGAGTTTATCAAAAAAAGCGGTGTTGCTATAGAGTATGAAGAGTTTGATAAAATAATCTCTTTATTAACTCTATCTTTAGCCCCTTATATAAATGCCAGACATATCAAGCAAAAAATTCCAAAACTGATGTTTAATCATATATATGACAGTTTAAAACAAGAAGATAATGTAACACAAATATGTTATCAAGTATCTGCTAAGGTGAAACAATTTTTAGAAAAGATTATGGCAGATGAGCAACTGTTTTTAGCAAAGATAAATAAACAGCATAAGCGTATCAGTTTAGAGTGGGGTATAATCAGCAGTGATGGTGTAGTTCAGTGTGTTATTAAAGATGCTTGTTATGTTCAAGAGAAGCTGGGTGTAACATCTAGTAAGGATCTGCATGTATCAGATATAAAGTTTAAAGATATAGCAGGTCATAAAAAAGTTAAAAGTGAATTAGCTGAGATAGTAACACTTCTTAAAGAACCAAAAAAATTAGAGCATTTTGATCTATCAATACCAAAAGGGATGTTTCTTTATGGACCCTCTGGGATGGGTAAAAAACTTTTAGCTCGTGCATTTGCAAGTGAAGCAAATATGCCTTATGTAACAGTCAGCGGTTCTGATCTTTTTAATAAAGCAAATATCCATAAAGCTTATGCCCAAGCATACAGTTCAGCACCTGCTATTGTGATTTTAGAAGATATTGATATACAAGGTATAGTTGGAGGTATAATCTCAACAATGAGCCTTGAACCTATAATAGAGGAGCTAGATGCTTTACAGCAAAGTTTTGACTCCCCTATATTTACTATTATAACTCTAAGTACAAATGCTAATATCTCAGAAGATCTTTTAAGAGCAAACAGGATTGCTATCCATATAGAGGTACCGAAACTTGATATGGAAGCAAGAAGATTTTTTATACAAGATGTTCTTAAAAAACCTCATGATAAAAATATAGATATAGAGAGAGTTGTAAGATATATCTCTGGAATGGGTGGAAATGAGTTAAAAAGGATAGGTCAAGATGCAGCTTTATATGCAGCACGAAAAGGTTTAAAAGAGTTAAGTGAAGAGATACTTTTAGAGCAGATAAATATTATAAAATATGGTACAAAACTTGAAAATAAACAGATAAGAGATATAGAAACATCTATGTCAAAAACAGCTTACCATGAAGCTGGACACGCTGTGTTGTCTTATACACTTTTACCAAAAATTAAAATAGAGCAAGTAACAGTTGCTCCACGAAGTGAATCACTTGGTTTTGTTTCATATCACAATGATGACTATATAGATGCCACATCAAAAGATGATCTATTTAATGATATATGTGTGTTGCTTGCAGGTAGAATTGCAAAGATGGAAAAATATGGTGAAGATGGTATGGAAACAGGTGCTATAAATGACCTAGAGGTAGCAACTACTCAAATATATGCAGCAATTGCATTGTTTGGTATGGATGAGGAGCTTGGATATATAAATGTAGCAGGTTTAGAAACAGGAAATGGAAAACCAATATTAAGTGAGAAAATAGAGGAGCGTATCTTAGTATGGATAGAAAAAGCTACAAAAGCCACAAAAAAAGAGGTGAAAAGATTATGGAAAGCAATTGATGCAGTGGCCAAAGAGCTTATAAAAAAAGAGATGATAGATGGGGAAGAGTTAAAAAAGATTATTGAGGTTAACAGCTGATCTTATCATTTACCAGAAGATAAAACGGCATTGTTAAGGTGATGATTTATACGGTGGATATGGATACTAACTCGACGAAGCCATCTAATAGCTTCTAATCTATCAGAACCTTCGGGTACATTAATCTCCCCACGGGCAATTTTATTGGCTGTCTCTTTTCTATAGTTATGCATCTTTTTATGGATAAAAGATGCTACTTTTTTACTGCTGTGTTTTGCTTTATCCCATTGTTTTGTTTCATTGTAATGTATAATATCTACAATGGTTTTACTTAAGAGTTTTACTATATCATCCAACTCTTTAGTTTTTCTAGCTGATACTGCTCTATCCTCCTCCTCTTCGCATCTCTCATGCAGTCTTTGCAAATGGTCAAGTATATGGATAATAGAGACTAAATATCCCCAATCTGCTCCATCTTTAAAATGAAGATGTATCTTATCAACAAAAGCATGAGTTTCATCAAGTGCTGTTTGTAACTCTTTTATATCTATTCTTGAGGAGGTTGGATTCTCTTGTATGATTGTGTTTATATGTCCTAGTATTGCTATATACTCTTTATTTACACTTTGAAGCAATCCATTAAGTGCCAATCTTGGTTCTTTTAAAAGTATATCATCTATACTACTATTATATTTGTTGTTTTTCTCTTTTACTATACTTTTTATAAGATTAGCAAATTGATTTGTAAAAGGTAAAATTATAAAAACAGCTAAAATATTAAAAAAGGTATGAAAAGCAACTAAAGCTATTTCACTATGTTCTAGTAAAGCATTAGGTGATATATACTCCCAAATTAGAACATAAGGTGTAATAAGGATAAATGCTATTGATGCAGAAAATAGGTTATAAATCACATGGGAATATCCAGTTCTTTTAGCATTTAAATTTCCACCAATAGTAGCTATAAATGCTGTAACTGTAGTTCCCACATCCATACCTATAACTAAAGCAGCAGCTTGTTCAAAATTTACTGCTCCTGCAAAAAGTAGTGTTAATGTTACAGCTACCCCGGCACTTGATGCTTGAGTAATCATAGTAACAACAATACCAATACCAATAAGTTGGAGCCTTCCAATAAAAGAATCTTGAGGCAGTATTTCAGGAGTTATAATATTCTCAAACCCGGCAACACCCTCTTGCATCATAGTGATACCAACAAAAATAAGACCAAAACCTGCTATTGCATAACCAATTGAAGCTAAACGATCTTTTGCAAAGAGTTTTAAAATAGCCCCAAAAAGGATAAATGGTAAAACTATAGTTCCAAGACTAAATTTAAATCCAAAAACAGCAACAATCCAACCTGTAGCAGTAGTTCCTATATTTGCTCCAAAAATGATACCCAATGATTGTGAAAAAGTAAGTATCCCCGCACCCACAAAACCAACGGCAGCAACAGTTGTAGCACTTGAAGATTGAAGCATAACAGTCATAAAAGCACCGCTTGCTGCACCACTGTATGGAGATTTTGTAAATCGTAACATTGCTTTTCTTAAAGCGTCACCGGCTATTGATTGCAAACCGTTTGTCATGATAATAAGACCAAGTAAAAATATACCAAGTCCTCCACTAGCAGTAACAATAATAAGTAGTGTAGAACTGTCAATCATATAAACACCTTGTCTTTAATTATATATTATAGTTATGTTAGAAATGTGTTAAGTTTAAAATAACTTTTTTTTTATTAATTATAGATATAATAAAATAAAGATTTAATTAAAATAAAAAAGGTTTTATATGACAAGTGTACTTTTAGAGTTTAGTATGTTCCCAACATCTGGTGACTGTAGAGATGGTTCATCTGTTTCAAAACAAGTAAGTAAAATAATAGATACTATAGATAAATCAGGAGTTCCATATCAATTAACACCAATGGGTACTATAATAGAAGCTTCAAGTATGAAAGAGGCATTAGGTATTATAGAGTTAGCTTATGAGCAATTAGAAGGTTGTGACAGAGTCTATTCGGCACTTAAATTTGATATTAGAAAAAATTGTGAAAATAGATTGAAAACAAAGATAGAATCTGTTGAGAAAGTTTTGGATAGAAAAGTTAATAGTTAGGTTTACATTATGAAAAACAAGATTAAATTGGCTCATGGAAACGGCGGAGCAGAAAACAATGAACTTATATCAGATGTTTTTTATAAAGCATTTGGAAATGAGATTTTAGAAAAGAGTGAAGATGCTGCAATTATTGAAGATGGTAAGTTGGCATTTTCAACTGACAGCTTTACGGTCAGTCCCCTTTTTTTTGCAGGAGCCAATATAGGTAAATTAGCAGTTTGTGGAACTTGTAACGACCTAGCTATGATGGGTGCAAAACCTAAGTATCTAACTTGTAGTGTGATTATAGAGGAGGGTTTTGATATATCTGAACTTGAAACTATAGTTAGCTCAATGAAACAAGAGTTAAAGATAAATGGAGCAGTTGTAGTAAGTGGCGATACAAAAGTGGTGCCAAAAGGCAGTGTTGATAAGATATTTATAAACACTACAGGTATAGGAAAAGTTCTAAAAAGTGGAATAAGTTCAAACAATATAACACAAGATGATATGATAATAGTAAGCCGTGATATAGGAGCTCATGGAGCAACTATATTTGCTTCTCGTGAGGGGATTGAACTTACAAGTGATTTAAAAAGTGATTGTATCTCACTCTATCCTATTGTAAAACAACTAATAGATGAGGATATAGGTATAACAGCTTTAAGAGATGCCACAAGAGGTGGACTTAGTGCTGTTTTAAATGAGTGGGCAAATCAATCAAATATCTGTATAGAAGTAGATGAAGATAAAATACCAATATGTGATGAAGTAAAAGGGCTTTGTGAAATACTTGGTTTTGATGCTACTAACTTAGCAAATGAAGGTACTTTTGTATTAGCAATTAAAAAAGATGATGCTACAAAAGCACTAGAGATACTTAAAAGATTTAATACAAATGCTTCGATAATAGGAGAAGTGAGTGATACCCATCCAAAAAAAGTTATACTAAGTTCTCCATGGGGTAGTAAAAGGTTTTTAGATATCCCTACAGGTGAGTTATTACCTAGGATTTGCTAGATGCATGAATACTCAATAGTCCAATCCCTAATAGATAGTTGTGAAGAGCATTTAAAAGAGAATGGTGCCACAAAAGTTACTAAAGTTGTAGTTAAAATTGGAGTGCTTAGTGGTGTAGAGCCATATCTACTAGAAAGTGCTTTTGATATGTTTAAAGATGATACAGTATGCGAGGGGGCTTTATTGGTTTTAAATATTCAAAAGGTCGCAATAGTTTGTAATAGTTGTAAGATAGAGCAAGAGTTAGAAAAGAATGAGTTTGTTTGCCCTTTATGTGGTAGTTATGATATAAAGGTGCTTGATGGGGAAGAGATGTTTCTTATGAGTTTGGATATAGAGTAAGTTATGCTTTTTGGTATAAGTATATATGGTATAGTACAAGGGGTTGGATTTCGACCTTTTATTTATAACCTTGCTTTAAAACAGGCTTTAAACGGGTATGTAACTAACAATGGCAAAGGGGTATATATAGAGCTCGAATCTTCATATAGAGATATGTATCAATTTATGGATAAAATTCAAAATCAAAAACCACCTTTGAGTCAAATATATACTTTTACTATAACTTTAAAAAATAACACTGTAATATATAAAGATTTTACTATAAAGCAAAGTGAAAGTGGTACACAATTTACAGCTATGATCCCTTCTGATATAGCTATGTGTAAAGATTGTGAAACTGAACTAAATGATAAATCAAATCGTAGATACCAATACCCTTTTATAACTTGTACCAACTGTGGACCGCGATATAGTATCATTAAAAACTTACCGTATGATAGGTGCAATACCTCTATGGACAAGTTTAAGATGTGTACAAAATGTAAGCAGGAGTATACCAATCCAAAAGATAGAAGATACCATGCTCAACCTATTGGGTGTTTTGATTGCGGGGTTAAATTAACACTTATAGATAACAATGGTACTAGTAGTTATATAAACTGTATTGATGATGTAGTAAAGTATATAAAAGATGGGAAAATAGTTGCTATAAAGGGTATAGGCGGTTATCATCTTGTATGTGATGCTAAAAATGATAATGCAGTACAATTGTTAAGAGATAGAAAAAATAGACCAACTAAACCTTTTGCCGTAATGGTAAAAGATATAGATATGATAAAAGATATTGCTAATATAAATAATAAAGAGAGAGAGCTGTTAAGTTCAAATAAACGCCCGATCGTATTGTGTAAGCAAAAAGAAAATATTCAAATTAGTAGTTTAGTATCACCAAAGATAGATCAAATTGGTCTATTTTTACCATATACTCCAATACATACTTTAATCTTAGAAAAACTAAATAGAGCTATAGTTGCAACCAGTGCAAATATATCCGGCGAACCTTTGTGTAAAACTTATGATGAGATAATAAAGTTGTCTTATATTTGGGACTATTGTTTAGATAATGACAGGGATATAGTAAATAGTTGTGATGATTCTATTGGGTATATAGAAAATGATAAAACTTTTATGTTAAGAGTAGCAAGAGGATATAGTCCAAAATATTTAAAACTACCAAATACAATAGATAAAAATATACTTAGTTTAGGTGCAAATCAAAAAAGTACAGTCTGCATAGCTATTAAAGATAAGGTTATATTATCACCATATATAGGAGACTTAGATTCTATTAAAAGTGTTGAACATTTAAAATCACATATAGGTACTTTAAAACGGATATATAACTTTGAACCAGATATTATAGTGTGTGATAAACACCCATCTTATGAATCATCAAAATTGGCAATAGAGATGACAGAAGAAAATCAAAATCTAAAGCTTATTCAAGTTCAACACCATTATGCTCATATATTGTCTACAATGGGTATAAATAAGATAAAAACAAAAGTTTTAGGGGTAAGCTTTGATGGAACAGGATTTGGTGATGATGGCAATCTATGGGGTGGAGAGTTTTTAGTTTGTGATAAAAGCGGATATAAAAGGGTAGGGTATTTTAAATATTTTAAACTTTTAGGTGGTGAAACTGCTATAAAAGAACCTAGAAGAGTGGCTCTTAGTTTTCTATTTGAAATATATGGTAAAAAAGCTTTTGAGTTAAATAACCACACTATAAACTCTTTTTCAAGCAATGAATTAAAAACGCTTTTTACTATATGGAAAAAAGATATAAATTCACCACTTACTAGTTCTTGTGGCAGACTTTTTGATTGTGTAGCATCAATTCTAAATATAGTTCAAAAAAGTAGTTATGAGGGTGAAAGTGGTTTGATACTTGAGAGTTTGTATGATGATAGTGTCTTAGAATCTTATAAATTTAGTTTTGAAAATTCTCAAATAGATTTTAGTAAAATAGTTATTCAGATATTAAAAGAATCAGATAAAACTATATCTGTATCAAAGTTTTTTAATACATTGATTGAAATCATATATATGATATATAAAAAATACAACTTACCATTAGTTATAAGTGGGGGTGTGTTTCAAAATAGGGTGTTGATGAGGTTGCTTATGAAAAAAATACCTGATGCTATTGTTCCTAATAATTTTGTATCTAATGATGGAGCTATTTCTTATGGACAGATGATATATCTATCTGAAAATTATTGATTAAATCTATCTTTAAAAGTACATTTTTGACATAACTCTTCAATAGAAATATTATTTTTAAATCCATTTACTATATCTAACGATTTTTTAGAATTTAGTATATCATCTAAAGTTGTATTATTTAAGTTACCTAAATCTATACAGCCAAAACTATCTAAACAGCAAGGTACAACTACACCGGATGATAGTATAGCAATTTGAGAGCTTAGCCCATGACAATAACCATTTGAAATCTTTGTATCACTTAAACTGGGCCATTTAAAATAGTTATCAAAATCTATTAGAATCTGATTTTCCAGACGTGTAGGTTTTGTTAAATCTATATTTGATAAATCAATATAGAATTTTTTTGAAAGTAGGGTAAAAATTTTTGTGTTAAAATCATCTTCACTATTCTTATCATCCAAGTTCCAAAGTCTGAAGTTTATAAAATTGTGAACTTTATTTTTAAGTTTTAAATCACATAAATCAAACATTGGTGTCATATACTCTTCAAGTGAGATACCCATCTCATTTTTGTTGTAGCTATTTAGTGAAAAATTTATCTGTTTTATAGCTTTATGTAAAAATATCTTAGGATTAAATCTATTTAAATAGTAGCCAGTAGTAGTTATATGTACTCTAAATTTATACATTGATGCGATATCTAAATATGTTTCTAAATTAGATAAAGTTAATGGGTCACCAAATACATGAAAAGCTATATCTTTTGTATATGGTATAAGTTGTTTTAAAATATTTTCATAGAGTTTGCAACTCATAGTCTTAGAATTTACATATTTTGTTGGACAAAAGCTACAGCTTAAACCACAAATATTTGTAAGTTCTATATAGACTTTATGAAATTTGTAGTGCATTTTTTACTAAAGCAATATTTTGTTTTAATTTCTCTACTCTTGATTCATACTCTTCAAGATTATCATTATAATGTGTTGATTGTGAAATAGCAACAAGCTTCTCATCAAAATGTACTATTGTTTGTTTTTGAATATCTTCATCTGTTAAACTAAGTAAAAGTTGAGGATTTTGCTTTTCAAGTTTCATAACAGTATGCTCTAATGTATATTTATTATCAATTTGAATATCTAGATAATTACACATCTCTATATACAAGTTATTTATACTTGAAGCATATCTACTGTAAATAGTCCCTGCAAAATCATTTAAATAGATATGATAATTTTTATAGTTAGAAAAAAAATCTATTTTTTCATCTTCATCTATTTCAACATTCTCTTTATATACTTTATTCATCATATGTACAGTACTTATATAAAGTATCTCACTACAGTTCTCTTTTATCTCATCTAAAAATTCATCTTTTTTCATTATTTATCCATTTTTGTAAATAAAAAAAGAGAGCTTAAAAAGCTCCCTTTTAAAATACTTTTTTGTATTTATATTATACTTTATGCTTCTGGTCCAAATTCTGTAAAATCAAAATTAGTATCATCCGTTACATATTTTTTAAAGTTTTCTCTGTACATACCAGCTAAGTTATGAGAAGCTTTATCGTACTCCTCTTTATTTGCCCATGTATTTCTCGGGTTTAATACTTCAGTATCAACACCATCAAGAGTTTTAGGAATTTGAAGATTAAAAATTGGTAATGTTTCAAATTCACTATTGTTGATATTTCCATCTAAAATACCATTGATACATGCTCTTGTATTTTTTATACTCATTCTACTACCAGTACCATAAGCACCACCAGTCCAACCAGTATTTACAAGATAGACATTTACATTATGTTTATCTATCTTTTCTCCAAGAAGTTTTGCATAAACTGTTGGGTGTAGTGGTAAAAATGCTTCACCAAAACAAGCACTAAATGTAGCAGTAGGCTCTTTAACACCTCTTTCAGTTCCAGCTACTTTAGCAGTATACCCACTTAAAAAGTAGTACATAGCTTGTTCATTTGTAAGTTTAGACACTGGTGGTAATACACCATATGCATCAGCAGAAAGAAAAATAATATTTGTTGGATGTCCAGCTATACTACCTGGTTGAATATTGTCAATATGATTAATAGGATAAGAAACTCTTGTATTTTCAGTTTTACTACCATCTGTATAATCAACACTTCCATCTTCATCAGCGACTACATTTTCTAATATTGCACCTTTTCTAATAGCTGCAAATATCTCTGGTTCACTTGATTGGTCAAGGTTGATAACTTTTGCATAACAACCACCCTCAAAGTTAAATACACCATCATTATCCCAACCATGCTCATCATCACCGATTAAAGCTCTATGGGGATCAGTTGAAAGTGTAGTTTTACCAGTTCCTGAAAGTCCAAAGAATAGGGCAGTATCACCTTTTTCTCCAACATTTGCAGAACAATGCATTGCCATCTTACCATCTAGTGGAAGCCAGTAATTCATCATTGAAAAAACACCTTTTTTCATCTCACCAGCATACCAAGTACCACCAATAACTGCAACATTCTCTTCAACATTAAATGCTACAAAAACTTCAGAGTTTAACCCTTGAGCTTCCCATTGATCATTTTCAGTTTTACAAGCATTATATATTGTAAATTCTGGTACAAAGTTTTCTAACTCATTTGCAGGTGGAACGATAAACATATTTTTAATAAAATGTGCTTGCCAAGCTACTTCAGTAATAAATCTAACAGATTTTCTACTATTTAAACTTGAACCACAATATACATCAGTAACATATAAATCTTTACCACTTAATTGTTTTTTAGCAGTCTCTTCCATAGATTTATAAGTTGCTTGATCAACATATCTATTTACATCACCCCAAGAGATATATTTTGAAGATGGATCAGCATAAGCAAAATATTTATCTTTTGGACTTCTACCTGTAAATATACCTGTATCTATCATCAAAGCACCACTAGAGGCAATCTTTGCCCCCTCATTTTCAACTGCATGATCTATTAAAGTATCAACATCAAGGTTTAAATAAACCTGACCTACATTTTCTAAACCTAGTTGAGTTTTTACATCTGACATTTCTGTTTCTTCCTAATTTTTATTTAAATATTGATAAAAGTACACCAGCTGCAACAGCTGAACCAATAACACCCGCAACATTTGGACCCATTGCATGCATTAATAATATATTTGATTTGTCATATTCTTGACCAACCTTACTTACAACTCTTGCTGACATTGGAACAGCCGAAACTCCAGCTGCACCAATTAATGGATTTATCTGTTGATCTTCTGGACTTAATTTATTCATTAGTTTAGCCATTAATACACCAGTTGCAGTTCCTACACTAAATGCAATAAGACCAATAAGCATAATCCCCATTGTATCAAGTACAAGGAACTTGTCAGCTGCTAGTTTTGAACCAACACCAAGACCTAAAAATATTGTTACAATATTAATAAGAGAATTTTGCATAGTATCACTTAATCTATCAACAACACCTGATTGTTTTAAGAAGTTACCAAATGTAAATGCACCAATTAAAGGAGCAGACTCAGGAAGTAATAAAATCGCCATCATTAAGATTAAAATTGGTAAAAATAAATTTTCTAATTTATGTACTTTTCTAAGTTTAGGCATTCTGATTTTTCTTTCAGCTTCTGTAGTAAGCGCCCTCATAATTGGAGGTTGAATTACTGGAACAAGAGCCATGTAACTATATGCTGCAACAGCAATTGCACCTAATAGATGTGGGGCTAAAGCATTTGCTATAAAAATAGATGTTGGACCATCAGCTCCACCAATAATAGATATAGCACTAGCATCTTGTAGACTAAATCCTAGCATTACAGCACCAACTAAAGAACCAAAGATTCCAAATTGAGCAGCACCACCAAGAATAGCTGTTTTAGGATTAGCAAGTAGTGGAGTAAAATCTGTCATTGCTCCAACACCCATAAAAATTAGAAGTGGGAAAAATCCATTTGCTATACCCATATTATAAATAATACCAAGCATACCATTTTCTCCACCCATACCTGCTAGAGGGATATTGGCTAATAATCCACCAAATGCGATAGGTAATAATAATAATGGCTCAAAACCTTTAGCAATAGCAAGATAAAATAATATACCAACTATAATAAACATGATAATTCTTCCCCATGTTTGTTCAAAAGTTGTCATTGGTCTTGCATCTTCATCATGTGCTTCTGAAGTCATTACATCATCGCTAGGATTAATTAATGCATTAATACCTGTCGTAGCATAAAAAGAGCCAATCAACTCACTTAATGATTTAGATTGATACTCTTTTGTTTCTGATTCTATAGTTTCTACACTACCAGCCATTAGATTAGCACTAAAAAGTGACATAATCATTAATAACAAGATAGATAAAAGTTTTTTATTCATTGTTTTCTCCAAACTTTAGTTTTTTACCAATTAACCTATAACAACTATTGTTTGACCCTCTTCAACAGCGTCATTTGGTTTAACAGGAACCGATACAACTGTACCAGAACAAGGAGATTCAATATCAATTTCCATTTTCATCGCTTCTAAAATTGAAACAACTTGACCTTTTTCAACTTTATCACCAACATTTACAAGTATTTTCCAAACATTACCATTTACTGATGCTCCAATTTCTGTACCTGCTCCTGTTGGTGCTGGTGCAGCAGCTGGCGCTGATGTTTCAGCTGCTACTGGTGCTACTACTTGAATATCAGCGTTACCTTGGGCAACTTGAACGCTAAATTTCTTACCATCTACTACTACTGTATAATTTCCATCTGCCATTTTATTGTTTTCCTTTTTATCATCTTTACTAGTTTCATCTTCTACTTTTCTTACATTTAAAGGTGAATCACCTTTTAAGAAAGCGATACCTTTTTCATCACATGAAGCTGCAATAAATATATTCTCTTCAGTTGTTTCTAAACCTTCAATCTCTAATCTCTCTTTCCAAGCAGCAATTGATTTTGTAACATCTTTATCTGCAATATCTAAAGGATTTTCTTTTGTAGGCTCTAACTTTAACTTTTCAGAACATAATTTAACAATTTCTGGATTTGGTTCTACTGGTGTTTTACCAAAGTAACCAAGTATCATTTTTCCATATCCTGGAGCGATCTGTTTCCATGGTCCAAACATTACATTTGCATAAGCTTGTTGCCAATAAAATTGAGAAACAGGTGTAACTGAAGTACCATAACCACCTTTTTCAACAACCTCTTGCATAGCTTTAATAACTTCTGGAAATTTGTCTAAAGTTCCACTATCTCTCATCATTTGAGTATTTGCAGTTAATGCACCACCTGGCATTGGTGAAAATGGGATCAATGGAGATACTTGAGTCGCTTCAGGTGGCATCATATAGTCACTTAAACAATCTTTTAATGTCTCTTGATATTTAAGTACCTTATCAATACTTAATCCACCAAGATCATAGTTTGTACCTTTTGTAGCATGTAACATAGTAAGAATATCTGGTTGAGATGTTCCACCACTTACAGGAGAGTTAGCAAGATCGATACCATCAGCTCCAGCTTCAAGTGCAGCTAAATATGCAGCTACTGAAACTCCTGCAGTTTCATGTGTATGAAGTCTAATATGTGTATCTTCACCTAAAAGTTTTCTAGCCATTGTGATAGTTTCATAAACTTTATTTGGGTTTGCAGTACCACTTGCATCTTTAAAACAGATTGAATCATATGGTAAACCACTATCAAGAATCTTTCTTAAAGTATTTTCATAAAATGCAACATCATGAGCACCTTCACAACCAGGTGGTAGATCCATCATTGTCACTACTGCTTCATGTTTTAAACCATGTTTTTTGATACATTGTGCTGAGTATTCTAAGTTGTTTACATCATTTAATGCATCAAAGTTTCTAATTGTAGTTGTACCATGCTTAGCAAACATTTTTGCATGTAAATCAACAAGTTCTCTGCTCCCTGTATCTAACATAACTGTATTGATACCTCTTGCAAGAGTTTGTAGGTTTGCATCAGGACCAACGATGTTTCTAAACTTATCCATCATATCAAATGCATTTTCTTGTAAATAGAAAAATAGTGATTGGAATCTTGCTCCTCCACCAAATTCATAGTGTGTTATACCAGCTTCTTTTGCAGCTTCTACAGCTGGAAAGAAATCGTCCATTAGTACACGACCTCCAAAAACAGATTGAAATCCGTCTCTAAATGTTGTATCCATTACATCAATATATTTTTTTGACATTATTAACCTTTATTGTTGTGGTGTATAATTGCAGCTGTAATTGCTGCTATAGTGTTTTTTTCATCATCAGTGTTCGTTGCAGTCGGTTTCCATGTGTTTGAAACCTCTTTTGGTTTTTCAGGAAAAAACTTTGCAATAAGCTTTGCCTGTAACTTTAAAGCAAATATCATCACCGTAAGGAATAAAAATACTACCCCCATCCCTAAAGCCATAAATTTCAACGCTTCTGAAACTAAATTTACTTCTTCCATAATTGTACTCCATTTTATTTTGATAGATTTTGGTATCAACCAAAAATTAAAATTACTATATTTTATAGAAATAATGCTTTAGTAAATATTTATTTTGTATATAAATGGTTAAAAGTTTATAAAATTTATATAAACTAAACATTTGAAATATTATTATAAAATAATTTCTCCTATTTTAAATATAAAATTATTTATTTCTGTATTTATTGTAGTAATTATTTTTATCATCTGGTATCCTTGATTTTATTTTTATAATTATTGCATAAAAAATAAA
>JAYEOQ010000049.1:0-20223 GCA_034723215.1 Campylobacterota bacterium
TAGTGTGATACAGTATGAAAAATATTTATATTAATGGGATAGATTATTATTATAAAGATATAGGCAAGGGGGAAGAGATTATACTTTTTCTTCATGGCTTAGGTACTACATCTAGTTCATGGCTTTATCAAATACCATTCTTTAAAAAAAAGTATCGTATTATTGCACCTGATTTAAGAGGAGAAGGTAGAAGCTCTTTAGGAGATACACCCTACTCTTTTACTTTATGTGCAGATGATATAGCTTTGCTTTTAAATAAGCTTAATATAAAAAAAGTTCATATTTGTGGATTTTCATTGGGAGGGATGATAGCGTCCCAATTTGCTGTTAAATATCCACACCTACTCTTATCTATTTGTATTGTGAATGCTCTGCCAGTTTTTAATATAAATACACTAAAACTTAAATTAGCATATCAAATGCGTCGTTTTATAGCTCGTTTTATACCATTAAGAATTATAATTATTTTAATCGCTTGGGTACTTTTCCCTAATCATAAATATTTACAAAAAAGATTAATTCGTTTTGTATCATCCATTAATAAAAAAGGGTATATTGCAGCACTAGATACAATGGAAAGCTGGAATATAGAGAATGAATTTATTAAACTTTCTATCCCAACACTCTTTATAGGTTCTCAATTTGATTATAAAATATTTCAAAATAAAAAAGAGACATGTAGTAAAATGAAAAATGGTAAATATATTGAGATTGAAAATGCACACCATTTTGTTATATGGGAATATGCTAAAACTTTTAATAATACCTATAATAAGTTTCTTAACTCGCTCACAAAGGGATAGGATACAAAACTTTAGCTTTTACAAAAACTATTTTGATTTTATATCTTATAAATTAATATTAATATAAGTTAATTTAATCTATCATCAAAAAAGTATAAAGAGTAAACTATGATTATTAAAGCAAACTATATAGATATAAAAAACAGTAATATTTTTCCTGCTAGTATATTAGTAGAAAATAAAAAAATAATTTCTATTACTAAAATAGAAGAACTCCTTTCAACTTTTATCCTCCCTGGATTTATCGATGCACATATCCATATAGAGAGTTCTATGATGATACCATCGCAGTTTGCTAAAATTGCTGTAACACATGGAACAGTAGCAACCGTTTCAGACCCTCATGAGATAGCAAATGTTTTAGGTGAAAAAGGTATTGAATTTATGCTTTCTAATGCTTCAAAAGTTAATTTTAATTTTAACTTTGGGGTATCGTCTTGTGTACCAGCAACAACATTTGAAACTAGTGGTTCTACATTGGATTCAAAAATAGTTGATAAACTTCTCCATAATCCAAACTTAAACCATCTAGGTGAAGTGATGGCATTTCCTAGTGTTATAAATGGGGATAAAGAGATATTGGAAAAAATTGAATCTGCAAAAAAACTAAATATACCTATAGATGGACATGCTCCAAATCTTAGAGGTAAAGATTTAAAAAAATATATTAGATCTGGAATTACAACCGATCATGAATCAAGTAGTTATGAGGAAGCTAAAGAGAAATTAGATTTAGGGATGAAAATATTGATTAGAGAAGGCTCAGCAGCAAAAAATTTTGATGCTTTGTCTCCTTTAATTGATAAATATTATAAAAAACTTATGTTTTGTAGTGATGATAAACATCCAAATGATCTTTTAAAAGGTCATATTAACTCTTTAGTTTTAAAAGCTGTAAAAAAAGGTTATGACCTTTTTAATATTTTACAAATTGCTTGCATAAATCCAATAAATCATTATAATCTAGATCTAGGACAACTTCAAATTGGGGATAAAGCAGATTTTATAGAGATTCAAGATTTAACCTCATTTAAAATAATTCGTACTGTTATAGCAGGCGAAGAGGTATATATAGATGGTAAAA
This sequence comes from Campylobacterota bacterium, assembly GCA_034723215.1. GTDB lineage: Bacteria > Campylobacterota > Campylobacteria > Campylobacterales > Arcobacteraceae > JAIOSF01. The sequence goes on from JAYEOQ010000049.1 coordinate 1,888, forward strand.
ATAAAATTAATAATGTAGATGTAGAACCAATAAATAAATTTAATACAAAACCAAAAAAAATAGAAGAGTTTATTTTTAAAAGTGATTGTGATACTATAGAGGTGATACAAGCAATTGATCATGAACTTTTTACAAAAGAGTTAAAATATCATACAAAAGAAGATGGTATTTTTAGTGTAGATTTGAGCCAAGATATTTTAAAAATAGCTGTTATAAACCGTTATGAAGATAAAAAACCAGCTGTATCTTTTGTAAATGGTTTTGGCTTAAAAAAAGGGGCAATAGCCTCTTGTGTAGCTCATGATTCACATAATATTATAGTTGTAGGGTGTAGTGATGAGGAGATTTGTAAAGCTGTAAATTTAATTATTGAATCAAAAGGTGGGATTAGTGCTGTAGATACTAATAGTTCACTTCATCTTCCCCTTGATATAGCAGGGATAATGAGTAGTGATGATGCTTTTAAAGTTGCCTCTTTATATGAAGAGATTGATAATTTTTCTAAAAAAGATTTAGGCTCAACTTTGAGTTCACCATTTATGACACTATCTTTTATGGCATTGTTAGTTATACCAGAGATTAAACTAAGTGATAAAGGGTTGTTTAATGGTAGAGAGTTTCATTTTATATCTGGATGTATTAAAGATAGAAAAAATAAAATAGATAGCTGAAAGCAGAGGTTAAATATGACATATAAAGTAAGAGCAATAATTTTAGTTTCATTTTTATTTATTTTGATGAATGGTGTTGTTTATGTAGTTACTCAGATAAATAAAGAGGAAAGGATAAACTCAACACTATCTAGTCATCTTGATAAACTGAAAACTCACTATGAGATAGTTTTAGAACATCAAAAGCTAATTGCTAATGCAATCTATAAAACTACAATAATTAACGAAAAGGCTATTGAGATATTTGCTATGGCATGGAATAGTAAAGATGAAAATAGAAGATCTGTTCTTCGAGAAGAGATGTATAATATATTAAAAATTAAATATGATATTATGAAGACTAAAGGTGTGCTTCAATACCATTTTGTATTTCCAGACAATAAAGTGTTCCTACGGATGCATAAACCAAGTAAATATAATGATGATTTAAGTAGTGTCCGTTTTGATTTTAAAAATACAAATGAGATAAAAAAGATAAACAGAGGTTTATCTCCAGGTAGAACTGCTCATGCTTTTAGAAATATCTATCCACTATATGATAATAAAAAAAACTATATTGGTGCTCTTGATATTGCATTTCCAAGTGAGGTTCTCCAAAATAGCTTAACTACAATTAGTAAACTACATACCCATTTTATTCTAAATAAAGATGTTTTTGATGTCAAAGCTTGGGATAGAGATGATATGATTTTAAAGTATCAACAAGCAGCTGAACATAGTGGTTATCTACTTACTATAACAAAAGAACATACTAAAGAGAGTTGTATCATTGCTTTAGCAGACAAATTAAAATTTAAAAAAGAGGATATTAAAAATGGTATTAAAAATGATAAAAGATTTAGTTTATACTACTTGGAAGATTCATCTATTAAAGTAGTTTCATTTTTACCAATAAAACATAATATAACAAAGAAAACAATAGCATGGCTTGTAGCTTATGAAAATGATGATTTTATCACTAAAACAATACAAAGTAGTTTTTTAATAAGTATAGTCTCATTCTTTATATTTTTATTATTGGGATATTTTATGTACAAAATTCTTAATCAAAAAGAGATTTTAAATATAGAGGTAAATAATAAAACGAAAGAGTTAAAAGAGTTTAATTTAAATCTTGAACAAAAAGTTAAAGATGAAGTTGCTAAAAATATGGAAAAAGAGCTACTTTATTCAGCCCAGATTGAGACACACCTAAATAAAGAGCGATATTTAAGATCAATTATGTCAACAGTTTCAGACATAAACCAATATCTAATCACACAAGAATCACTTAATGAGCTACTTCAAATAACTTGTGAGCGTTTTGTAAAACAACACCATTATCAATTTTGCTATATAGGACTGATTCAAAATGATAGTTTAAGTCAAAACTATTTTTCAAAAAATAATCAATTTGCAAAAGAGCTTATGAATATAATAGAAATTTCTAGTAAAGATAAACTATCTAAGTGTCCTATAAAAAGTAGTATGGAAAAAAATCATGAAGTTATTATTAATGATATTAGAACTTATGATATAGATGATAGATATAGGGAGTGGGCAAAAAACAATCAATTTACATCACTTGTATCTTTCCCTCTAAAAAAAGATTCTATATCTGAAGTATTTGGAGTTGTAGTTGTTTTCTCTTCAAGAAAAGAGGGATTTGAGATAGAGGAGATCTCTATGCTTGAGGAGTTAAGTGGAGATATTGGTTTTGCGGTTAACTCATTTAGACAAAATGATGAGATTATAAATCTACATAATGAGAAAATAAGGAATTATGAAGAGACAATTTTGGCTTTTATAAAAATGATTGAGGAGAGAGATCCTTATACTGCGGGACATACTGAAAGAGTAGCAAACTATTCTAAAATGATTGCTATTGAGATGAATTATCCTAAAAGTGATATTGAAAAGTTATATAAAGCAGCGGTGCTACATGATATAGGAAAAATATCTACTCCAGACTCTGTACTTCTTAAACCATCTCATCTAAATAAATTGGAGTATGGATTAATACAACAACATGTAACAGCAGGTTATGAGATGCTTAAAGATGTAGAGTTTTATCATGATTTATTAGAGATTATGAGACATCACCATGAACAATATGATGGAAATGGCTATCCAAATGGACTAAAAGGGGACGAGATACCAGAACTCTCTGCCATTATGTCTGTTGCAGATGCTTTTGACGCGATGACAAGTAATCGTATCTATAAAAAAAGTAAAAGTATAAAAGTTGCTATTGATGAACTTATAGATTTAAAAGGGAAACAATTTAATCCTAAAGTAGTAGACTTTGCAGTAAAAGTATTAAAAGATGTAAAAATTGATTCAACAATCAATCAAAATCCAAAAACTTTAATCGAAAATGAGAGGTTGGCATATTATTATAAAGATTATTTAACAAATCTTTATAATGAAGATTATTTAACAGTACTTTTAAATCAAAAAGATTTTAAACAAAATCATAAGTATGGTTATTATATAAAAATTCATAAAGGAAAAACAGCTTATAGATTAGGAGAAGTTTTACAATCTATTGCCATAGAGTTGCTAGACAAAGGTAATAATATAATGGCTTTTAGATATAGAGATGATAATATCTTTTTATTTAGCAATAATAAACAAGATATAGAATCATCTATAGAACTATTTAAAAACAAAGCAGATATAAAAATAAATAAGATAGATTTAGAAAAAAATGATATAAATACTATATCAGATTTATTAAGTTAAAAATGATTGAAAATATAAAATCTTTTCTTATATTATTGTTGATTGGTTATAGTTTTTTAGTAGTCTATCTGTATTTTATGCAAGATAGACTTATTTTCCCTGGAGCTTATTCATTTAAAGATGTAGTTCAACAAAGTGGGTATATAGAAAAAGAGACTAGTGAATTTTCTTTAAAAACAAAAGACAATATAAAATTAAGTGGTTTAATTTCTCAAAAAAACAGTGATACCCTTTTGATATATTTTGGTGGAAATGCTGAAAATTGTACAAACTTTGTAAGTTTAATAAGTAAATTTGAAAAAATAGATAGTGTTGCATTAAACTACAGGGGCTATGGCAAAAGTGAAGGGAAACCAAGTGAACAAAAGCTTTACACTGATGCACTTGAGATATATGACCATTTTAAAGATAAATATAAATATATCATACCTGTAGGTAAAAGTTTGGGAACTCCTATTGCAACATATGTTTCAAGTAAAAGAAAATTACAAGGAACTATTTTGATAACTCCACTTGATTCAATAACTGATGTGGCAAAAACTATTTTCCCTATTCTTCCAATTAAATTATTACTCAATCATCCGTTTAATTCTATTGAACATTTAAAAAATATCAACTCTCCCATATCTTTACTTATGGTAAAAAATGATGAAGTTATCCCAAATAAAAACACTCTTAATTTAAAAGAAAATATAAATAAATTAGCTTTATTTACTGTTGTAGAAAACAGTGGTCACAATACTATTACGAATGATGGAAAGTTTTTTAAATTTATTTTCCAAAGTATTGAAAAGTTTAAATTATGAAAAATATAAATATAAAAGTAGCAGATATAACACAAGAAAAGGTATGTGCCATAGTAAATGCAGCAAATAGTTCACTTCTAAGTGGTGGTGGAGTAGATGGGGCAATTCATCATGCTGGTGGTGAGCAGATATTAAATGAGTGTAGAAAAATACGCCAAACATTATATAAAGATGGCTTACCTACAGGTGAAGCTATAGCTACAACAGCGGGTAATATGAAAGCAGATTATGTGATACATACTGTTGGTCCTGTTTATTCATCATGTAAAAATTGTTGTGAAGAGCTTTTGGCAAACTGCTATATTAATAGTTTAAAATGTGCTAAAAAACTGGGGTGTAACTCTATATCATTTCCTGCAATATCTACTGGTATTTATGGCTATCCAAAAGAGAAAGCGGCAAAGGTTGCATATGAAGCAGTAAAATTATTTTTAAAAGAGTACGAAAATATGGAAGTAAACTTTATATTTTCTACTCAAAATAGCAAAAATATTTTTATAGATACAACTAAGTTGGAGTAAAATAAAAATATATTGATTAACTAATAACACATATTTGCTATGTTTTTATATTAAAATTATTTTATAAGTAAAAATATAAGCTTAGTGGAGGTTGTTTATGAAAATCATTAATTTTGGCTCAATCAATATCGATCATGTTTATTGTGTAGATCATTTTGTAAATCCTGGTGAAACCCTAAAGAGCCAAAGCTATACTATATTTAGTGGTGGTAAAGGGGCAAACCAGTCAATCTCCCTTGCAAACGCCAAAGCAAAAGTTGTTCATGCTGGAAAAATTGGGCAAGATGGAGTATGGATAAAAGAAAAACTGCAAAAAACAAAGTAGATACAACTCTTATAAAAATTGTCAATATACCTACAGGGCATGCCGTTATTCAGGTTAATAAAGATGGTGAAAACGCTATTATTATCCATGGCGGGGCAAACCAAACTTTTAATGATTTAGAAATAGGAAATATTCTTAAAAGTTGTGAAGCAGGAGACTTTTTACTTTTACAAAATGAGATAAATGGAGTTGATAAAATACTTCAAAAAACTAAAAACAAAGATCTCACAGTGGTTTTTAATCCAGCTCCAATCACCGATGAAATTAAAAATTATCCCTTGGAACTTGTAGATATATTTATTCTTAATGAAGTTGAAGGTGAAGCTCTTACTAACCAAAATGACCCTGAATTGATACTAAGTGTAATGCAAAAGCTCTATCCAAAAAGCCGTACTATCTTGACTCTGGGTAAAGATGGTGTAATATATGCTCATAATAAAAAACAGATCAAACTACCAGCTTTGAAAGTGAAAGCTATAGATACTACAGGAGCAGGAGATACATTTATTGGTTACTTTTTAGCTCAATTATCGCAAGGAAGTGAAATAGAGAAATCTATAGAGATGGGAATTAAGGCTTCAGCTTTATGTGTAACACGAAAAGGAGCAGCAAATTCAATTCCCAAACTAAATGAGATAGAAAGAGAATTAAAATGATTTATGATGAAAAAATATGGTTAAAGCATTATGATAGTGGAGTAAGCTCTACTTTAATATATCCAAAAGTACCATTTTACAACTTTTTAGAACATTCGGTTCAGAAATATCCGCACAATACAGCCATCTCTTATCTAGGAAATGAAATTAGTTACTCAAAACTAGATACATTAGTAAATAAATCAGCTAACTTATTATTGAAGTTAGATGTAAAACAAGGGGACAGAGTCGCACTATATCTTGCTAATACCCCTCAGTTTATTATCTCTTTATTTGGTATTTTAAAAATAGGAGCGATTGTAGTTCCTATAAATCCATTATATAAAGATGAAGAGGTACTGTTTGAACTAAATGATGCCAAAATAGATACAGTGATTGTTATGAGCCGTTTCTATCCAGTGATTCAACGAATTAGAGAAAAAACATCTCTTAAAAATGTTATAGTGACAAATGTTAAAGCTTACTTCCCTTGGCTTAAACGATTACTATTTACTCTTTTTAAAGAGAAAGAGGATCGTGTAAAGATAAAACAGGGTGATTATAAGTTTGAGAAGTTACTAAAAAGAGCTGTTTCAAGCAAACCAAATATCAGTGTTAGTACTGATGATATCGCTCTACTACAATATACAAGTGGTACTACAGGCAGACCAAAAGGGGTGATGCTTAGCCACTATAATCTAGTTGTAAATACTCTCCAATGCCGAAACTGGGTGAGTGATACAATTGAAAGTAAAGAGCGGGTACTAGGATGGCTCCCATTCTTTCACAGTTTTGGTATGACTGCCTGTTTAGGGTTTACCATAGAGTGTGGAGGTACACTAATTCTTATCCCAAATCCACACGATCTTGGATATATACTTAAAACTATCCAAAAAGAGAAAATCACAATGATGCCTGGAGTTCCTACAATGTATTCATCTTTGGGCAAATATAAAAAAACTTCAAAGTATGATCTTAGCTCCATCCGTGCATGTATAAGTGGTGGGGCACCACTTATGGAGAATATAAAAAAACGCTTTATAGAGCTTACAGGTTCGAAACTTGTTGAGGGTTACGGACTCTCTGAAGCTTCTCCAGTTACACATGCAAATCCTATAAATGGATTGAACAAAATAGACTCGATTGGTATCCCAATATCAGATACCAAGTGTAGAGTTGTAGATCTGAAAAATGGGAAGAAGGAGGTTCCTATTGGTGAATCAGGTGAACTGATAGTTAAAGCACCTCAAATTATGAAAGGATATTGGGGTCACGAAGAGATGACTAAAGAAACAATACGCAACGGATGGCTCTACACAGGAGATATTGTTACAATGGATGAAGATGGTTACTTCAAAGTTGTTGACCGTAAAAAAGATATTATAATAGTCAAAGGATTTAATGTCTCACCAACGCAGATAGAAAAAGTTATCTGCCTGTGTCCAGAAGTTGAAGATGCAGCTGTAATTGGTATCGAAGATGAATACCGTGGCGAAAAAATCAAAGCATTTGTAGTTATTAAGGAGGGTAAAACACTTAATGAACCACAACTTAAAAAGTATCTAAAAGAGAAACTTGCAAGTTTTAAACTTCCTCGTATCATAAAGTTTGTTGATACTCTTCCTAAAAATGTGATGGGTAAACTACTTCGACGCAAACTACTTGAACAGGAGATGAAAACAACAACTAAGTAAGATCAGGTTCACCGCAGTGACGAAGTATAAAATCACGAGCGCGTTTGCGAAGTGTGATGGCTATATCCCAACTTTTTTGTTTTTCAACTTTTTTGGCAATCTTCACAGGATCAATCGCTTTTCCTATTGTAACGGTTAAAGAACCATATCTTGGAAACCATGAACCTTCACGCAGTATAGAACGGGAACCTCGTATAGAAACAGGGATAATAGGAACACCTGCATCTGCTGCTATCTTAAATGCCCCTAGATGAAATTGACCAAGCCCAGGGATACGGGTAAATGTACCTTCTGCAAAAAAGAGCAGTTGTTTTCCACTTTTAAGTGTATTCAAAAGCTGCTGTGTATCATCTACACTTTTACTTATATCAAATCGTTCTACAAACTGCGCATGTAGGTTATTTAAAGGCAGCCTAGTTATTAAATGTTTGGAAAACTCTGATTTGCTTACAAAATTAAATGGTCCAGGAAGTGCCGCAGCGATTACAAGAGAATCTATATAGCTGGCATGATTTACTACAAATACACAGCTGTTAGAGATATCAGGAATATTTTTTATCCCTATAGTTTTTATAGCTATTCTTGTAGTTTTAGCAACTATTCGTGCAGATAAACCTACCACTTTCCAACGCAAGTTATAGCTAGGTAATAATACAGCACCCAGCCAAGCAATAGATGAGAGCAGTAAAAAAGCCAACCAACTATACAAAGCAAATGAGGAAGCTTTAATATAATTTATCACGCGTTTAATTCGCGGTAAAGCACTGCTTAGAGTAAGGCGTACAATCTGCCATATAACAGCTTTACTTTTTTTACCTATCTGATTTTTTTCATACATCTGTCGACTAGCATCGCGGCGAATCTTACCGCTTGAAGTTTTTAAAACAGTTCCCGGTGGTGCAAGTATAACATCGTCAAGCGGTGTTCCAATAAGATTGGTTGATAATTCATTAATCTTTAAACGAAGCTTTCTTTTCTCATCAGGATCTTTAATGCGTGTCTCAGCTAATACAATCAAACGCTCCGTAGCAGTTTTGGTATCAGTAGAACCAAAAATTGCAACACACCCCTTACGGATACCTTCAATATCGCCTATTGCTTTTTCTAACTCATCCGGATAGATATTTCGTCCGGCACGGATAATAATATCTTTAATACGCCCAGTTATATAAAGTTCCCCTTTAGCAATATAAGCCAGATCACCTGTATTTAGCCATTTACCGTCAAAAAGTTGTTCTGTTTTTTGAGCATTACGGAAGTAACCGTTTGTTGATGAGGGACCATAAAATTGCAACCTACCCTCTTGACGCTCTGGCATCTCACGACTTGAGAAATCAACGATACGAATCTGATGTCCGCTAAGAGGTATACCACTAGAGACAAAATGTAATGGATGTGAATCATCTTTTTGTATTTGTACAGCTTTTCCAGTTTCCATAAATATATCGCGTTTGATATTATCAATCAAAACTCCACGATTAAGTGCTGGAAATGTAACTCCTACAGAAGATTCAGCCAGACCATAAACCGGCATCATCGCTTTTTTATTAAAACCAAATTGTTCAAAATAGTTTGAAAAATCTGTAATTGTTTTGGGGCTGACCGCTTCAGCACCATTAAATGCTGCTCGCCAAGAACTAAGATTTAACCCTTTAAAATCATTTTGTTTAACACGGTGCATGCAGTATTCGTAGCCAAAATTTGGAGATGCAGACAAAGTACCATTATAACGGTGTATTGCCCATAGCCATCTTTGTGGTCGTGCAAGAAAACTAAGTGGCGACATCACTACATATAAAGCCCCAAAGTAGAGACTTCCTAACCACGCACCAATAAGACCCATATCATGGTAAAGTGGCAACCAGCTTACAAATACATCTTTAGAGTTTGCCTTTACAGCCTTACCCATACCACGAATATTCGCCAATAAATTAGCGTGTGTTAAAGTTACACCTTTAGGATCACCTGTACTTCCTGATGTGTACTGTATAAATGCTATATCATCACCGCTTAGAACCGGAGATACAACTTTTTTTGATGATGTAAGTAATTCCAAAATTGAAACAATATTATCAAGAGATGGAACATGAGACTTTAAAAGGTACGCAATAGATACTGCTTGGGGTACTGTAATTAGTATCTGTGCTTGACAGTTCTCTAAAATACGAGTATGTCTAATTATATGTTCTTCTAGTTGAGATGGTCTTGAAGGTGGATAGATTGGAACCGGTATACCCCCTGCAATTAGTATCCCAAAAAAACTAAAAAAATATCCCTTTGATGTGGGCAGCATAATAGCAACTGAATCACCCATTTTCAAACCATACTGCTGTAATGATGAAGCAACTATTACAGCATTGTCATAAAGCTCTTTATAAGTGATAACATCACCTTTCCCATCATCTTGATAAAACTGAATATGAGGTCGGTCAGGGTTTTTGGATAGGTGCCATTTAAGCATCTCAACCAATGTTTGAACTTCAGAAGGTGTATCAGATATTTTTAATATCTCTACAAACTGATGTTTTACTGATGATATCTCCATATAATCACTATGACTCCCTTGTACTGCACGAAATAAATCTCTTGGCGTCTGTGCCTGGACAAAAGTTTGTTCAGGAAGTACAATTTTAAATTCAGCTTCTACACGGGAGATCAATTCAACACGAGCCAAACTATCTAAGCCTAAATCTTTATCAAAAGTGTTATCAAGAGTGATCTGTTCTACAAAATTATGACCAGAATGTAGTTCTAAACAAAGATCATAAATCAGTTTTATAAGTATCTCCTCTTGACTCTTTAACCTATCCTCTTTTTGGTCACTTTTCATAATAAATTACTCTATCTATTTAGATTGAAAAAATTTACTAAACTCTGTTGGAAATGGGAAAACAAGAGTATTTGTTTTATCATTAGAGATATCACTTAATGTTTGAAGATATCTTAGCTGTATACCCAAATCATTTCCTGATAGTTTTTTAGCTGCTTCAAGTATATTTTCACTTGCTTCAAGCTCCCCTTTTGCATTTATCACCTTAGCACGACGCTCACGCTCAGCTTCTGCTTGCTTGGCGATAGCTCTAACCATACTCTCATCAAGATCAATATGTTTAATCTCTACATTAGATATCTTAATACCCCATGCATCAGTTTGCTTATCTAAAATCTCTTGAATATCTTCATTTAAGCGTTCACGCTCAGCTAACATCTCATCAAGTTCATGTCCCCCTAGAACAGAACGAAGAGTTGTTTGTGCAAGCTGACTCGTAGCTTTATAAAAATCTTCCACTTGAATAATAGCTTTCTCTGGATTTAGGACACGAAAATAGACTACAGCATTTACATGAACAGATACATTATCATGAGATATAACATCTTGTGTAGGAACATCAAGAACAATTGTACGCAAATCAACTCTAACAATCTGCTGAATAAATGGAACCAATATAATAAGTCCCGGCCCTTTAACACCTGTAAATCTTCCAAGTGTAAAAATCACACCTCGCTCATACTCTCGTAATATACGGATAGCTTTTATTAAAAAAATAATTACAAATATAGCTATATAAATTGCTGTTAATGGTATATCAAAATACATCTTTTACCCCTTAATTGGTTTAACTTCTAGTGTAAGATCAGTGAGTTTTACTACTTCAACTCTTTGACCAACTTCTAACTTACTTTCACTCTTTGCACTCCATATTTCACCGTGACAATAAACATGATAGCTATTTTCATCCACTTTGCTCACTTCACCCATACTACCTACCATCTGCTCTATACCTGTTACTACCTTTTTTGAGCGTGAATTTATAAAGAGTTTCATAACAAAAATAAAAAACAAAAGACTTGACAGAGTAAAAGCAATGATTAATGGTATAGATACACTACTACCTAAAGTATCTGCATCAAAAAGCAATAATGAACCAAAAGCAAATGAGATAACCCCGCCTATACCCAATATACCAAATCCAGCGATAAAAACTTCTGCTATGATCAGTGATATACCTAAAATAATCAATGCCAACCCTGCATAATTAAAAGGGATCATATTTAGAGCATAAAGAGCAATTATCCCAGATATCACCCCTACAACACCTGGAAATATTGAGCCAGGATTCATCAACTCAAAAAAGACACCATAGATAGCTATAAGTAAAAATATATAAGCTATATTTGGATTAGTAATAATAGATAAAAATCTGGTTTTCCAATTAGCTTCATAGTTAATTATTTCAATTTGTTTTGTTTGAAGCGTTATAGCCTTACCTAAAACTTTAACTGTTCTACCATCTAATTTACTTAAAAGCTCTTTGGTATCATTAGCTATTATATCTATAACTTCTAACTTAAGAGCATCTTGAGCAGATAAACTTTTAGCCTCTTTTACCGCATCCAAAGCCCAAGAGATATTACGATCATTTAGTTGAGCTAAACTTTTAATATAAGCCATAGAATCATTAATAGCTTTTTTTTCAAGCGTTGATGGAATAGTAGTATTTAAATCTTTACTATTTGGTAGAGTGATCAAACTAACAGGAGTAGCAGCACCAAGATTTGTCCCTGGAGCCATACAGGCTACATGAGAAGCATAAAGGATATAAGTTCCCGCACTAGCAGCCCTTGCTCCTTTTGGAGATACAAAAACTACAATAGGGATAGTAGAGTTTACTATATCCTGAACCATATCTCTCATTGATGTAGACAGACCCCCTGGAGTATCTAGTTCAATCAATACCATCTGAGCATTCCTATCTATTGCAACCGAAATTGCTTCTTTTAAATAACCACTACTAGCAGGACCAATAGCACCTTTCATCTCCAGTTTTACAACAGCAGCAGAAGCAGTTAAAAATGGTAAAAATATCAAAAACAATAAAAATAGTAAACGCCTCACCTCATACACCTTTTAACCTTATTTTATTTATAGACTTATAACCGTAGCTAACCATTAAAAAGTTTGCAAATTAAGGGACATAAACCAAAATATCAGATGGTGACTCTTTCATTAAAAATGATGCAGTTGAACCAAATAAAAATGAATGTATATTTTTTGTTCCATGTGAACCCATAATCACTAAATCATTATTATTGTTTTTTATTACATTTGTCAAATCATCCTCAACTGTAGTTGAACTCTCTATAAGTTCACCTTTTTGAATATCAACACTTTTTTCAAATTTTTCTAAATCTTGCTTAGCAAAGAATAGTATTCTTTTATTTAGCAGCTCTTTTTCTTCATATGAAAGATTGTAAAATTCCTCATCAATTTTAACTGGTTGTTGATAAATATGTACTAATTTTATATCATTATTTTTAAAAACATTTTTTGTAAATTGTATACTTTTTTGAGAAAATTCTGATAAATCAGTAGGGACTAATATATTTTTATAATCTACTTCTGCTCTATTTTTCACTACAAGTACTGGTATATGACTATCTTGCGTAACTTTTTGTGCCGTTGTACCAAATTTTTTTGTTGTTATATCATCTTTTCCATGAGCTCCTAAAATAATGATTTGTGCATCTTCTTGCTGTGCTATATGTATAATCTTCCCAGAGGCATCACCACTACTTACAAATACCGAATATTTAACATTTGTACCTTTTGTTAGTTTTTCAACTTTCTCTTCTATTTTTTTCTTTATTTGAATTTCATCTATCTCTTTGAATTCATCTCCACCAAAAAATTTAGGTGCATCAAACCAAGGTACATCAATTGTGTGGACAACTGTTACTACGCAATCATCCTCTTCTGCCAATAATAACGCTCTTTTTAATACCTCGTCAGCTATTTTTGAATTATCTACTGCGGCTACAATCCTTTTTAAAACTTCCATTTTATCTCCTTCGTAGTTAATAACATAATACACCCCTTAATTTTAAATTTAAGTAATTTAATAATCACATCAACTCACTTTAAAAATTATAAAAAAAAAATGTGGCAAAAATGTGATATAACTTAAATCTATTATTTTTTCGCAGTTATTGTCAAATAATAAATAGATACAACAAAAAATTTCAAATAATTCTTTTTACTATAACACATATTTAACACATTTTTATTTTACTATAGTCATAAAAAGTTTTCTTTATTTTTAAGGATGTAGTATGAATAATAATTTGTTATCATAAAGTTTTTAATAGAAACTTAGTATAATATTTATTATAAGAAATACTAATAAGTTTTTTTATTAAGCCTAGATTAGGCTGAATGTTGGTGCTTATAAAATTTTAAGATACCAAACTATATAGACTTAATAGCAATTTCTGATAAGTTCATAATCGCATCAATATTAATTGACGGTATAAAATAAACCAATGCACTACCAACACCACCTAATATAATTAAAAATGTTGCAAAAAGAATGGCATAAGAACCTAATTGTAAATGGACAAAGTGTTGACTCTCTTTTCTATCATAAAAATATATTCTTGCAATAACTCTAAAATAATAATATATTGATACAAAAGTTGCTAATACACCAAATAATGCTAATGGCCAATATCCTGCATGAACTATTTGTGTAAATATATAAAATTTAGCTATAAATCCTATTGTTGATGGCACACCTGCAAGTGATAACAATGCTATTGTAATTGCTGCAGACATAAATGGTCGTTTTTTTGCTAAACCGTTAAAGTTATCTAAAAGTGGTTTTGTTTTTAATTCTGTTACTACTATTGAAACTACACCAAACGATACAACAGCAGACAATAAATATGCAATTAGATAAAACATTATAGAGTATGCAGCTGCATCACTTTGACCAATTGCAATAAGTCCCATTAAGATATATCCTGTATGGACAATGCTTGACGCAACTAACATAATTTCAACATTGTCTTGTACAATAGCTAGCCAACTACCATAAAGAATTGTGAGAACAATAATTAAATATAAAATGTTATCCCAATATGGTTCTAGAATATTTTGATTTTCTAAAAATAATCGTAAGAAGAATGAAAATATAGCTATTTTAAATACTGATGCCATAAAAGCTGTAATATGAGTTGGAGCTCCTTTATAAACATCTAATACCCAACCTTGAAATGGAAAAGCAGCTATTTTAAATAAAAATAAGAATAGCATTAAACTTAATGCAATAAATAACAGCTTTAACTCTTCAAAAGGTTTATTTGCAATAAATGCAACAATATCATTCATATTTGTAGAACCAACCACTGCATATACTAAAATAGCACCTAATAGAAAAAATATACCAATAAATGAACTAAATACTAAATATTTTAATACTGCTTCAGATTGAATTTTTGTTTTTTTAAACCCTATAAGAATATAGATTGCAAATGATGCAATTTCAAGTGAAATATAAGCTGTAAATAGTTCATTTGAATGAGATAACATCATCATCCCAAAAAGTGAGAAAAGTAATAGTGCAAAATATTCACCTTTAAAATACTTAAATTCTTCTAAGCTTCTGTGGGTAATTAATACTATAAATATAGTACCAAAGATAAGTAATATAGTGAAGAAGTTTGAGAATGTATCAAATACTAAACTATTATTAAATATATCTGTATATGGTAAATATGAATAAACTCCACTAAAGTTTATAATTTCTACTATCAATGCCACAACCAAAATAGTAGTAGATATTGTAATGAAAGTACTTGTAGCTACCTTTTTATATAAAGATAAAATTGTTAAGAAAAATGCCCCTAAAAATACAATAATTGGTGCAGAGATTAAAAGTAGTTGACTCATTTTATAGCTCCTATTTTTAATATATCAATTAGATAATAATCTATTGTTGCTTCAAATTTATTCATAAAAATTTCAGGATAAACACCCATTACAATTACTGTAAGAACCCAAGGTAACATACCTAGTATTTCTCTAGTATTTAAATCTCTCATTTTTAATGATTCTTTATTTTTACTTTTTTGTAATATTGCTCTTTGAAACATCCATAACATAAATACAACAGCTACTAACACTGATAATCCAGCTAAAAATCCAAGATAATTATTAAATTCATAAATACCAATAATAATTAAAAGTTCCGACACAAAGCCACTAGTACCTGGTAATCCAATTACAGTAAATACCATAATTGCAAAATATATTGTAAATATAGGAGCTTGTGAGGCAATACCACCTAATTGACTAATTTTTAAAGTGCCTAGTTGATACTGTACAAGTCCCAATAGTAAAAATAATCCACCAGTTGAAATAGCATGTGCCACAATTAAATAAAATGAACCACTTAATCCATAAACACTCAATGAAAAAATTCCAGCGGCAATTAAACTTAAGTGAGAAGCAGATGAATATGCAAGCATAGCCTTAATCTCTTTTTGCATCAATGCTGCAATTCCAAAATATACCATCCCAAAAATACCAAAGAATACAGATATATCTGCAAATCTAATATATACATCTGGAAATAATGGTATTAAAAATCGTACAACTGCATAGATACCAATTTTTGCCATAATTGATGATAATAAAAATACAGCACCAGTTGGCGCATGCTTATAAGTTCCTATTATCCAAGTATGTAGAGGGAAAATTGGTATTTTTAAACCAAAAGCAATTAAAAAGCATAAAAATAGTAATATTTTCATTTCATAACCAATAGTTGTAATATTTACTAAGTCATTAATTGCAAAACTGTAATATCCAAATTGATTATAAAATTCAACACCCAAATAGACTATTGCAAAAAATAATAACAGTGATCCAAACATTGTAAATATTGTCACTTTTAGAGTATTGAAAATTCTATTTTTTCTACCATAAATACCAATCATTAAAAATACTGGAAGTAACATTGTTTCCCAAAACATATAAAATAAAACTATATCTAAAGATAGTAAGGCTCCAGTAACACCTGTCTGGATTAAAAGCATGTTTATCCAGTAACCTTTTGTGTCTCTGTGCCATAAAAATAGGTATGCTGTAGGGATAAGTAATGCAATTAACATTAAAATTGTTAATGAAAATCCATCTAAACCAATATAATAATTTATCCCATAGGTTTCTATCCATGGTACATTTGTAATAAATTGTAAAGATCCTACACTTTGATCAAAATCTATATAAAGTCTTAAAACCAAGACAAATATAATAAGTGTTGTGGCAAAAGCAATATTTCTTGTATCGCGTGCGTTTGTTGTTGCAAACATCATAACAAATGCCATAACAGCAGGTGCGAAAATAATAAATGATAAAACTTGATTATCCATAATTTAACCTAATATAAAAAAATAAATATATAAAATAATGATATTAATACCTAAAAGCATTGTTAATGCATAGATATTTAAATCTCCACTTTGTAACTTTGCTACAACTTTACCTATTGATATATAGCTTTGTGACCTATTCATAAGAAAATCATCTATAATAGACTTATCTAAAACATAAGAGATAAAAAGTGATAATCTTTGTAACCCTTTTACAAAAATAAAATGATATATCTCATCAATATAAAATTTATTTTTTATTAAACCACTGGAGTCTTGGTTTTCATATATATCAATTGAAATGTATTTTTTATATGCTATAAATGCACCTGAAACAGAAACTACAATAGATAAAGCCATTAACATTAATTCAGTAGAAATTAAAAGGTGTAAATCTAACTTTTCAATATTTGAAAACCAATTTGATACTAAACTATTACCACCAAAAATATGTGGTACATTTAAAAATCCAACTACAATCGAACCAAATGCAAGTATTACTATTGGTACAGTGATAAATGGATTTATTTTAACTGTTTTTATATTTTTATTTGTTTTTGAATGAAACATAATAATATATGCTCTAAAGATATAAAATGATGTTAAAAATGCGGTTATAATTGCAATTGACCATAAAGCATAATGCTCTTTGGCAAATACACCTGCTAGGATTAAATCTTTTGAGAAAAATCCAGAAAATGGTGGAATTGCACAAATTGCTAAAATACCCATCAACATAGAAAATTGAATAATAGGCATCTTCACCCTATTTTGAGCAATTTCAAATATATCTTGTTTGTGGTGTGAATATATTATAATTGCCCCTGCACTCATAAAAAGTAATGCTTTAAAAAAGGCATGTGTAAATACATGAAATAATCCTGCACTATACAAACCTACTCCAACTGCTATAAACATATACCCTAGTTGTGATATTGTTGAATATGCTAATATCTTTTTAATATCATTTTGTTTTGTAGCAATAATAGCAGCAAAAAGTGCCGTAAATGCTCCAATATAAGCTACTATAATGCCAATATCTACAAACTCATCATAAAGAAAATAAAATCTAGCAATTAAATAAACACCTGCTGTTACCATAGTAGCAGCATGAATAAGTGCTGAAATAGGGGTAGGTCCTCTCATGGCATCAGGTAACCAAACATACAGTGGAAATTGTGCAGATTTACCAACAGCTCCTACAAAAAATAATAATGCACTAAGAGATAATAATGATTTATCAGCATTTTGTACAGCATTTTGAATTGAATAAAAATCAAAACTATTTAAGTTTGCAGCAAAAAATAAAACTACTAATCCCAATAAAAACCCTAAATCACCTATACGATTAAGAAAAAAGGCTTTATTTCCAGCTTCTACATTCTTTTTATCTTCATAATAAAATCCAATTAAAAGATATGAGCAAAGACCAACACCTTCCCATCCTATGAATAAAATTACTGGATTATCTGCTAATACTAAAAGTAACATAAATCCTAAAAATAGATTAAAATATGAAAAAAACTTTCCAAATCCTTCATCTTTATCCATGTAACCAACTGCATAGATATGTATTAACCATCCTACAAAAGTTACAAATAGTGCCATAAAAATTGACAACTGATCTGCTAAAAATGCAAAGTTTACATTAAAGTTATCTAACGATACCCAAGTAAAAAGGTGTTGAACTAAAGCGATTTGTGTATCTTTAAAATCTAAAAATAATAATACTGTAAGGACAAAACTA
>JAYEOQ010000050.1:0-4495 GCA_034723215.1 Campylobacterota bacterium
ATAATTTTATCAGCTCCCACCATACCTGCAATCATTGCACCCATATCGATTAAACTATCTGATTTAAATTTATCTCTAGGAAATGCTCCCATCCATTGGTGATATACAAGATTTATAGTTGCATCTCCACAACCAATCTGTTCTGCATATTTTTGGGCTAATTTTCTTAATACTTTTGAAGTAACTAAATCTTGATTTAAACTACCAGTTTGAGCAAAACTTACTGAGAATGATTTTACACCCTCTTCAAGTGATAATAACATCTCAGCTATTTGTATCACTATAGTTATACAAGGTGGCACAAGTGTAGCTGTAAGTGGTCCAAATGACTCTCTATTTATTGGCTCATTTAGTTCTGAGTATTTAGCACAAACTCTCTCTACATGTTTCCAATACAAAAACGCTTTATCTTGTGGAAAGTTTTTTGAATATGGGAGTATATAAGTTATTGGTCCACCCTCTATCTCAAACGCTCCAGAAGCTATCGCCATATCTACAAGTAGCCTTGCATCTGGTGTTCCGTGTCTTAAACTAATAGGTGTATCAAAATGAGTTATCATCTCTCTAGTTTTTTTATATCCGTGATTTACAAGAGGGTATCCATTTAAAAAATCTTTGTTCTCTTTTTGAGATAGTTCAAGCATTTTTTTAGCACTAGCATAGTCATTTAGTCTAGTGTTACTATCAATAGTCATTGGAAATACATCAACACCCACAGAAGAAAATTCTTCATAAAGTGAAAACATTTTGTCATAAGTTGGAAATCCACCACGAGGTTGAACTAGTGTTTTACCTTTGTTAGTTTTAAACTTATGAGATATAAAAAGATTTTTACTTGCATTTTTTACAAACTCTTGTGTCTCAGCAAAATCAAACTCTTCACAAAATTCATTTGCAATTATAAGCTCCCTATCTCTTTGAAGTAAACTCATAATTTAAACCTATCTTTTACATATTTTTCTATCTGTCCTAATCCGTCCATAAGATCAATCTGATGAAAAACCAGATCAAAACCATACTCTTTGAATTTAGGTATAATTTGAGTCTCATCACCCTCACCCACACTAAGGTTTCCACCTATTACAAACACAACATCTTTTAGACTATCATGATTTTTATATTTGTGCAGCTCTCTACACCAACCTTCTGCTTCACCATTTAAAGATGAGATTAGAAGAACTTTTGAATCTGTTTCAATAATTGCATCTATAAACTCCTCAAGGTAAGTATTAACACCAAGGTTAAATACTTCAAATCCCCTACTTTGCAAAGATATATCAATCAGTCTATTGGCAACAACATGGATATCATTACCAACTACACCTGTTACTATTTTCACTGTTAACTAGCCTTTCTATAATACTTTTGTATAAATATTGTCGCGATTATATCTAAAATCTTATTAAATCTTATTTTTGAAGATTTTCAAGCAGGTTTTAGATACAATTCCAGAAACTATTATTAGGAAAATATATGAAATCTTACACAGCAGATATATGTGATAAATATCCAAACGATGTACAAGTTGTAGCACCGCACTTCAAATCTTACGGCGGAGTTTCTATGTGTCATGGAGAGATAACTACAATAAAACTTTTTGAAGATAACAAAGCATTAGTAGAACTTTTAAGAGATAATAGAGGTGACGGAAAGATTTGTGTTGTTGATGTTGTTGGTGAATATTGTGCTGTTGTAGGTGAAACTCTTATGGGATACGCTTACCACAACGGTTGGCAGGGGATAATCATAAACGGATATGTAAGAGATACACACCAAACTACACAAATACCTGTAGGACTTTGGGCAATTGGTACCTATCCGTTCAAAAGCCAGAAAAAAGCCCAAGCCCAACTAAATACAACTCTTAACTTTGGAGATGTAGAGTTTAGAGTCGGAGAGTTTGTTTATGCAGATAGAGATGGTATCGTTGTAACAAAAGAGGATATAGTTTTATAGAAACTATATCTTTTAACTAAAAACTATCCCCTTTTATTCTACTTTGTATATCAATATTATCTATATCTGTAAATTCACCGTTTAGATACTGCTCAACGGCTACTCTACCTATCATAGCAGCATTGTCACTACAAAACTCTAAAGGTGCTAAAAGTAACGGTGCATTATATTTATTACACAACTCTTCAACTTGTGTTCTAAGTTCTATATTTGCACTAGCACCACCAACTATTGCGAATCTTTTTGGTGGTACTTTTTTGAAATACTTTTTTAACTTCATCATTATATGTGCCACTGCTGTATGTTGAAAACTAGCACATATATTACTTATAGTTTGTTTATTTAGTTTACTATTTAAAGAGTTATCTTCCTCTTTTAAAATAGCCATTCTAACTGCATTTTTTAGTCCACTATAACTAAACTCTATCTTTGGAGATTGTCTTAGTGGTATTGGCAATTCATAACTGTTTTTATCACCTTTTAAAGCATAGTTTTGAACTACAGGACCTCCTGGATAACCAAGATTCATCATCTTTGATACTTTATCAAAACTCTCACCAAAACTATCATCCATACTACTACCGATGATTTTCATATCATTTAAACTTCTAGCTTCTATAAGTTGAGTATGCCCACCAGAAACTAGTAATATAGTTGAAGGCAATAGCTCCTCTTTTTCAATAAACAAAGAGTAAATATGCCCTTTTAGATGATTTACTGCAATAAGAGGTAAGTTTAGAGTAATAGCCAACGCTTTAGCCATTGTTACACCCTCTGTTAAAGTAACACTTAGTCCTGGAGCATTTGTAACAGCAATAGCTTTTAGTTTTGGTAAATATTCTATACACTCTTCAAGAATTTTAGGTAGTGCTTCTATATGAAGTCGTGCAGCTAACTCTGGTACAACTCCACCATATACACTATGTTCTAACTCTTGTGATATTTTTTTATGAAATATTAACTCTTTTGTTTCAATATCGGTAATTGCGATACTACTATCATCACAACTTGACTCTATACTTAAAATCATATATTAAACTAATATCTCTAACTCATCACTATATTTATCATCACAATATGGCTCATAACTTGACTTATAAATTTTGTAATGTGCTGATGCTTTATGTCCATCTAACGCCTCTTCATTTTCCCAAGTTTCAAATGCCATAAACTTTTTTCTATTATTTTCATACTGTGTTATCTCATATAAAAGACACCCCTTTTCAGCCTTAGATGGGATAACCATCGCACTTAGTAATTCTTTCATTTTATCTTCACAACCATCTTTAGCTATAAATGTTACTCTCTTTGTTATTGTCATTTTTTCCCTTAATTTTTATTTAATTTGATTTTTTAGTGGAAGCTTAATTGTAAACCTTGCTCCAGTGTACTGTTTATCATTATATGAAAAAGTATCGTTTTCTACATCTAATGAACCATTCATATTATTTGTAATTATAGTATATGTCATATGAAGCCCCAACCCTGTACCTTGAGACTTATGTTTTGTTGTAAAATACGGGTCAAATATCTTTTTAATTATATCATTAGAGATACCACCAGCAGTATCTGTAATAGTGATAACAACTTTATCATCAATTTTTTCAGTTTTTAAAAATATAAATCTTTCCTCTTTGTCTTCAACAGATAGCAGTGCATCCTTTGAATTATCTATAATATTTACTAACGCTTGAAGCAAGTCATTTGGTAAATTTATTAATTCTATTGAATCATCAAAATCTTTTACCACTTTAATATAACTTTCATTTAATATTGTCTCTTCTATTCTGCAACATTTTTCAATATCGTTAGTTAAATTAAATAGAATATTTTCCCCATTATCTCCATTTAAAAAATTTCTAAAATTATCTATAGTTTTTGATAAAAATTGAGCAGAACTATTGATACTATCCATTAGTTTATTTAACTCTTTTTCATCAAGATTTCCATACTCTTGCTGTAACTTTGCCCCTGTTGCTGCTGTTGATATTACTGATAATGGCTGTCTCCATTGATGAGCAATATTTCCAATCATCTCTGCCATTGAAGCAAGTTTTTCTGATTTATATAGTTTTGCTTCCATCTTTGAATTTTTATCAACTGCTACTTTTATCTTCTCTTCTAGTACTAAATTTGCATCTTTTAGTTCGTGTGTTATTGCATAAAAATTTACATATAATTTAATTTTAGGAACTAATATAAGTGGATCTATTGGTTTTGTAAAATAATCAAAAGCACCAATATGCAACCCATACTCTCTCATATCGTCGGACTTATAAACAGCTGTTAAAAAAGCGATTGGGATATCTTTTGTTTTTGAACTTTTTTTAAGATACCTAGCAACCTCAAAACCATCCATATCTGGCATCTGAATATCTAAAATAATTAGTGCTATTTTATATTTTATAGCAAGATTTAAAGCATCATTTCCATTATTACATTGGATAACATTTACTTTGATATCTTTTTCAAAATCAATATCTTCTATCATAAAATTTAATGTCTCAAGATTCGATTTATTATCATCTACTATTAAAAT
>JAYEOQ010000051.1:0-19820 GCA_034723215.1 Campylobacterota bacterium
TTGACCACCATCAATTACCCATAAATCCGGAGCAGAATTTTCTTTAAACCGTTCAACTCTTCTAGTAAGTAACTCTTTCATCTGTCCATACTCATCATTTGCTTCCAAATTGTATAAGCGATAATCCTCTTTGAAAAATTTATCTTCATCCCATACTATCATAGCACCAACCTTGGCTTGACCCATCATTTGTGAGTTATCATAACACTCAAACCTAGTGGGTATTTTGTATAACTTAAATAGCTCTTTTAATTGAGTATAAATCAAGTTATTTGTACTATTCTTATCTATCTTTAAAAGTTCTACACAATTGTTCTTAGCAACATTTATTAGATCTTTTTTTATACCAATTTTTGGTAATGAAATAGTTGTTTTTTTATTATATTTATCACTTATAAATTTTTGTAATTCATTAATATTTTCTATCATATCACTTATTAATATTGTTGATGGAATTGATGGTAAATCACTATTATAGTAGTTGATTATTGCAGTTTTATAAACTTCGTTAAGAGAAGTGATATCTGTAATATTAAGGTAGTTATGTGAAGTTGATATTAGTTTTCCACTTCGTATAAACATTTTTACGACAACAGCTTTTGTGTTGCCTAGTTCAACTGCAAAAAGGTCAAGGTCTTCATTTTTTGCAAAGTCCAGAGTTGATTTGATTTGTGATTTAGATATGGTTTGAATCCTATCTCTCATTTTCATCGCATCTTCAAATCTAAACTGTTCACTATATTGTTCCATTTTATAAGTTAGTTTTTCTATGATTTTAGATTTATGGTTGATATAATATAGTGCTTTATCTATTAGTTTACTATATTCATCTTTAGATATTTTACCCTCACAAGGTGCTAGACATTTATCTATTTGATAAAACATACAAGCTTTACCACCTTTAATACAAGACTTTTTCTGAACTAATGGGACAATTTCATATATACTGTCAAGTAGGTCTTTAGCGCCTGTACTAAATGGTCCAAAATATTTTATAGTTTTGCTTTTTAGAACCTTTCTAGTTATCTCTAATCTTGGAAACTCTTCACTATTGTCTATATAAATATAAGGATATGTTTTATCATCTCTTAAAAGTATGTTGTATTTGGGTTTTAATTGCTTTATAAGAGAGTTTTCAAGTATTAAGGCATCATTCTCACTATTGACAACAATAAAGTGCATATTATCCACTTCACTAATCATTTTAAAAATTCTTGGTTCTAGTTTTGGTGATGGTTGAAGATCAGGGGTAAATTTAAAGTAACTTTTGACACGATTTTTAAGAACTTTTGCTTTACCTATGTAAAGAAGTTTTCCATTTTTATCAAAATATTGGTATATCCCAGCAGAATCTGGTAAGTTTTGAAGTTTTTCTTGAAGTGTCAATATGTACCTTTATTATAATAATTTAAAATTGTACTATATTAAACTAAATAGTACATTTTAAATGGTTAATAAAATTTAAGAAGAGGGTCTATCTCTTCTTGTATTTCTATTTCTACTTTGACTTCTGTTTCTGTTGTTGCTATTTCCATTTGAGTTACTTGATTTAGAAGATGAGTTTCCATCACGGTTACTTCGTTGATTTCCACCAGAGCTTTTCTTTTGTTCACCATCTTTTTTTCTATTTTCATTTGAATTTTGGTTTCGGTTTTTATTTCGGTTTCTATTTCCACCAGTTCCACCGTTTCCACCGCGACCACGACCTCTATTTTGTCCACCACTTGCTCTTTGTTGTCCTCTTTTACTTAAAGGTTTAGCTTCAATACTTGGATCAACCTCAAAGCCTTCAACAACAACTTTCTTTATATCTTGTTTTGTAAGTTTTTCTATATCTTTTAAATACTGTTTCTCATCAATACAAACTAAAGATACAGCAACGCCCTCATTTCCAGCTCGACCAGTTCTACCAATTCTGTGAACATAATCTTCAGAGATATTTGGTAACTCAAAGTTTACTACATGTGGAAGTTGGTCTATATCGATACCTCTTGCTGCAATATCTGTTGCAACCAAAACTTTTACACTACCATCTTTAAAATCAGCCAATGCTTTAGTTCTAGCCCCTTGACTTTTGTTTCCATGGATTGCAGCAGCAGATATACCATCAGATATTAGCTGTTTAGTCAATCTATTTGCACCGTGCTTTGTTCTTGTAAATACAAGAGTTTGTTTCCAGTTATTTGAACCAATTAGAAAAGACAATAACTCTCTTTTTCTACCACTATCAACAGGGTATACTAATTGACTTACTTGTTCTGAAGTTGTATTTCTTCTTGCTACTTCTATTAAAGCAGGGTTGTTAAGTAGACCATCTGCCAGTCTTTTTATCTCTGCTGAAAATGTTGCTGAAAATAGTAAATTTTGTCTATGAGATGGAAGCATCGCAAGTATTTTCTTAATATCATGGATAAATCCCATATCAAGCATCCTATCTGCTTCATCTAATACAAGAGTTTGAACTACAGATATATCTAATGCATCTTGAGATATAAGGTCAAGAAGTCTACCAGGTGTTGCTATAACTATATCTACACCTTTTCTTAGAATCGCTTTTTGAGGGTTGATACCAACTCCACCAAAAATAACAGTAGATTTAAATGGAAGATATTTTCCATACATCTCAACACTCTCATATACTTGTGCTGCTAACTCTCTTGTTGGAGTTAAAATCAATGCACTTATTTGATGTTTTTTTGTTTGTCTCTTTTTATGTGTTAAAAGTTCTAAAAGTGGAAGTGTAAAACCAGCTGTTTTACCAGTTCCTGTTTGTGCTCCAGCTAAAATATCTCTTTTTTCTAAGATAACTGGTATCGCTTGTTTTTGCACTGGAGTTGGAGTTGTGTAACCTTGCTCTTTGATAGCTTTTAAAATAGGTTCACAAAGTCCTAGTTCTGAAAATGACATAAATCGCCTTTTATTTTATATATTAATTTAATTAATGATTGTTGTATATCTATATTATACGAATTTTTCGCATACTAACATAAAGATAAGAAATAAGGACTTAATCTAAAGTGTATTAAGTGCCTTATGAAGATTTTTAATAGCTTTAACCATAGTTTTCGTAGGAACTGCTATATTTATCCTCATAAATTTAGAACCTTCTTTACCAAATGATGTACCAGCACTAAGTCCTAATTTAGCTTTTTCTACGAAAAACTTCCTTAGTTTTTTATCATTTAGACCCATCTTTGTACAATCTATCCAAACTAAATAAGTACCTTGTGGTTTTTTAAATGTTATTTTGTCTTTGTGTTTTAAAAGCATTTTTTCTAGTTTATTTATATTTGTTTCCAGATGTGATATAAGACTGTCTCTCCATTTTTGACCTTGATTATATGCTGTTTCAAAAGCGATATGACCAAATATATTCCCTTGGGCTAAATGTAAAGAATCATAACTTTTTTTGAAAGTTTTAAACATATCTTTGTTTTGTATGATTATAGTAGATGTTGATACCCCTGCAAGGTTGAATGTTTTACCAACACCTGCAGCTGTGATTGTTATATTTTTTGTTTCTTTATTAAGTGAAGCAAATGGGATATGTTTAAACCCTTCAAAAACTAAATCAGAGTGTATCTCATCTGAAAATACTTTTATATTATTATCTAAACATATTTTAGATAATTCTTTTAGTTCCTTTTTTTTCCATACTCGTCCTACTGGATTATGAGGTGAACATAAAAGAAGAAGCTTGGTTTTTGGTGTGATTTTTGATTTTAAATCTTTAAAATCAAAACAATAGTCACCATCTTTATCTACTTTTAAAGGATTTCTTAAAACCTTTCTATTATTGTTTGTAATAGAACTATAAAAAGGGAAATAAACAGGAGGTTGAACTATCACTTCATCTCCAATATTTGTAAATGCTTTTATTGCTAAATTTATAGATGTAACTACAGAATGAGAATATAATATTTCATCCTCATTTATATCAAAGTTATGATTGTTTTTCATCCAGTTTATTTGAGCTAGTTTTGCCGAGGTTGGAAACTCCTCATAACCAAGTATAGGATGTACTAATCTTTTGGAAATTTCATCTAATATAAAAGTAGGAGTTTCAATATCCATATCGGCTACCCACATAGGTAAAACATCATCCGTACCATATAACTTTTTTCTTAGTGTATACTTCTCTGCATTTGTATTTGAACGGTCATAAAATTTATCAAATTGTTCCATTTATATTCTTTCCCATAAAGTTATTTTTTTATCTTCTATTATTTTACTGTTTATCATTTTAAAGTTATTTTCTAAAATTGATATGTTATCGTTTCTATGACTAACAATAACTAAAATACCATCACTATTAATTCTATTTTTTAGCTCCTGTAGAAGTAATTTAGGGGAATAAACTCTATTCAATATGTCGTTTACAATTATCAAGTCATAGTTCTTGAAATGAAGCTTTAAATTAGAGGGGTCTACTTGCCATAATTCTATATTTGTAATATTTTTAATACTCTTTATATATAATACAGCCTCTTGAATAATTCTTGCTGTAGTATCAACACCTGTTACTTTTTCGTAACACTTAGCTAATTCAATAGTTCCAGTACCTATACTGCATCCTATTTCTAAAATATTGTATAGTTTATAACCCTCTATTATAGTTTTTATATAATTAAATATATTAATTATTTTATCACTGTTTTTATGTTTTTCTAGCTCTTCATCTATAAATTTATCATCATTTTGAAATGATTTTATATCTATTTTTTCATCACCAATTATATATCTAAATCCTGCATGTTGATAGAAATGTCTTCGAAATGCATACCTTGAATTTTTCATCATTTCATTGCCTGTACTTATAAAACTTCCACCTTTTAGAAGGTTGTGTTTGTTATCAAAAGTGGGGACTGAAAAGTCATCATAAATAGGGTGAATTTTAAAACCATCAAAAGGATATATTGGAGTTCTACTCCATTGCCAAACATTTCCAATAACATCATAAATATCATTGAATTTAAACATATCAACAGGTGATGCAGATGCAAAGTATTTAAGGTTTATATTTGCTTTTGAATCATCAAAAAGAGGTATATCTTTAAGATTAGCTCTATTATATATACTATAAAATTGCTCTTCACTAGGTAGTGTATAGTTTATATTATCTTTACAACTTTTCCACCTACAAAATGCCATCGCTTCAAGATTATTAACCTCTACAGGCCAAGAGTAGGGGATATCAATGATTTCCATTATTGTTCTATATTTATAACTATCATCTGATTGTTTTATCCAAAATGTTGGATGGTTTGATTTAGTAATTTCTAGAAATTTTTTACCTTCGTCATCCCAATAATCTAAATTTTTATAACCGTTATCATCTACAAACTCCTTAAATTCTGAATTTGATACTAGATATTTTGATACTTTAAACTTATCAACAGTTGTATTTAATACTCCATATTCATTATCCCATCCATAAAGGTGATGGTCAAAATCTTTTCCCATTCTAAAACTTGATGACTCTATATCAATAAGTTTATTTGTAACTATTGGATTATCAACATCACATATAGGAAAATCATCTGTTTTTTTGATATATTCCAAAGGGATCTGTCTATGTAATACACTTGATGTCTCTATATGTATCCTCTCATGTTCAATCCCCATAAGAATAATCCACATAGCATCACTTTGAGCTATAGTTGAATTAAGAGGAAGTGTTAAGATAAGGTTTTCTACTATATCCTTTACTTTTACTCTGTAGTCTCTTACTTCATCAACTTTTGGCCAACGGTACCTTGACTCATTTAAGTCATCCCAAATCATCTCATCAACATCAACTGCAAATATAGATTCAAAATTTGCATTAATTCTTTTATCTATCACTTTTGCTAAAATAAGTTTGTTTATAAAAAATGTAGCAGTATGCCCAAAATAAAATATCATGGGGTGTCGAGTTGGTTCACTTTTTTTATAAAACAGTTCATCATTTTTCAACATATCAAATAGTTTTTCAAATGTTTCATAGCTATTATAAAAATAGTTTAGTATCTCTTGTCGTTTTTGTTTTGGATTGTTTACAGTTAGTGTTGGTATTTTAGTAGTTGATAAATTCAATCTTAACACCTTATTTTGAATTTTTTAGAAGATTAAAAGGGTAAATACCCTTTTAATCAGTTATAAAATATTTACATAAAACTTGAAAATAGATTTGATAAAAATATCTCTAAAAATTGCATGGCAAATATTAAGATTAAAGGTGCCATATCCATACCACCAAATACTGTAGGTATATATCTTCTAACCAATGCATAAGCAGGTTCAGTTAATCTATAAAGCATTTGTACTATTGGATTATGAGGATCCGGCTGTACCCAAGATAAAATAGCTGATATAATTATCACCCATTTATACAAAGATATTATTGTTATAATCATTGTAGCAAATGCTACTATTAAAGAATCTATCATTTTACAATCTCTCCTAAATAATTTTTAATAAGTGGATATATATCACTTAAATT
The DNA here is from genome assembly GCA_034723215.1 of Campylobacterota bacterium. GTDB lineage: Bacteria > Campylobacterota > Campylobacteria > Campylobacterales > Arcobacteraceae > JAIOSF01. The sequence continues at coordinate 6,482 of JAYEOQ010000051.1, forward strand.
TGGTCCACTTTTTGCTCCAGTTAGTGCATATCTTAAAGGTATAAAAAGTTTATCACCTTTTAATTGTGTTTTTGTTGTTATATATTCTTTTAATTTATCAAGGTTATCTATATAAGGTGCATCTATCAAGCACTCTTTTAAAGTTTTAAACTCTTGCTCAAAACCTTCTAAAGAATCTTTTTGACCAAATAAAGTAGTCAATTTTGCTTTTATCTCTTTAATTGTATCACACTCTTTAATATATAGTTTTGCCAATGTTCCAATATCTTCATCTGCATATCCTAAGATTTTTGATAGTCTTAACTCATCCATCATCTTTAGGTGTTCTCTATTTATAAACTTTAGTTTTGTTATATCAAATTTTGCAGAAGATTGAGAGATTTTTCCTAAGTCAAACCACTCTTCGGCCTCTTCAAGTGTAAAAATTTCTGTTGGAGGGTTATAACCTAAAAGGATAATATAGTTAGAGATAGCAGCAGGTAAAAACCCTTCGTCTACTAGCCACTTTACACTAGATGTATTGTCTCTTTTTGACATCTTTTTTCCAGTTTGAGAATTTAGAATCATAGGGAGATGTGCATATTTTATCTCTCTTGTGTATCCTAATGATTCTCTTATATGGATCTGTTTTGGCGTATTTGGCATCTGGTCTTCACCACGAACAACAGTAGATATATCAAAAAGCATATCATCAATCGCACAAGCAAAGTTATACATAGGAGTTTTATCTTGTCTTAAAATCATAAAACTATCTACATCAAAAGGTTTAGTTTCTATCTCACCTTTTACCGCATCTGTATATTTGATATTGTGTTTTGGTTTTTCTATTCTTACTGTAAACGGAGCATTACACTCAAATTTAGCTTCATCACTAATTGTTGTACAAAACCCACTGTATCTATAAGGTTGTTTGCTATCTTTAGCTTTTTCTCTATCCATTTCCAAAGCTTCATCTGTACAAAAACAGTTAAATGCTTTTTTATCAAGCAACAGTTTCATCGCCATTTGTGAGTGATACTTTGCATTTTCACTTTGGTATGAAACTCTAGAAAAGTTGATACTAAATAGAGTAAGTAGTTCTAGTATCTCTTGCTCTTTCCCTTTTAGGTTTCTTTTTTTGTCTGTATCTTCCATTCTGATTAGAAGTTCTTCATTTAACTGTTTTGATAAGATATGATTTATTAAAGCAACTCTTAGGTTACCTATATGGATATCTCCAGTTGGGCTTGGTGCAAATCTTAGCAATTATTATCCTTGTATATTTTTGATATTATATCTAAAAATTATAAATATTATATTGTATATACTTCTTAAAAATATTTAGATTTGTAATACTTTTTACAAATATTTCCAAGAAACATCTAATTTATAGGTTTATTGCACTTAGATATATAATTTTTAAATTTCTACTAATATAAAAATCCAAACATCCACAGAGCAATTTTGTTACCAATACCAACTTCTAAATCATCACTAGCTACATAAGAATTTGGCACATCTTTAATTTGATTAAATCCTTTACTTTTTCCACCAACTTCAAAAGTGTACTTTTCTTCACAATAAAAATCACCTTGTTTACTAGCATATATACCTTCATCATTTAACATCTGTTTATTCTTGTAGTAGTTATCAAACTGATTTAAAAAGAATGTCTCTCTTAGGTTTCCAATATTTGGCTCTTTGGTGTACATCAAATTTGGGTTTGCTAAAAATATCTTTTCAGGTTTATCAAATGCTTTCATACTCAGTGAATTTTGCATCAGTAACTTTATAAGTCCTGCATCATCAAGCTTAGATAGGTAATCTTTTAATGTTCTATCATCTTTAATATCAGCTGCTTTTTTAAGATCACTCATCTTCGGCTCAAATGGTACACTTTTGATTATGACAGAAAGAAGCATTTTAATTTTCTTTACACTATTTCCATTTAGTTTAGGATAGATATTAAGTAAGTCACTCTCTATTGATACATTGATATTTTGTTGTAGTGTTTGGAAAAACATCAATTCATTTGGCATAGATAAGAAATATGGGTAATATCCATGTTTTAGATAATCTTTAAACAGTGGTATTATTTTTTGCTCATTTTGCTCTACACTCTTTTTAATCTTGTCAGCTATATTAATATGACTGTTCAATATATCCGCTAATGAAACTGTATCAAATTTATATCCATGATGAAGTTCTAAATATTCTCTAAAGCTCATACCTACCATATTATAAATAATAGCTCTTCTACTTAAATCATGACTGCCTTTGTTAATCTGTAAAGCAGAACTACCAGTAGCAACTATCTTAAGCTTATCAAACCTATCATAGATATTTTTAAGTTCAGCAGACCAGTTTTCATACTTATGAATTTCATCAAAACAAAGAAGCTTACCACCATTTAATACAAACTCTTCTGCTATCTGTGTCATTGTATATTTTGACGAAATTTGTATATCATCAAGATTTACATATAATGCTTCACTTTCTTTATAGTTTTTACTTATGTATTGAGCTACCGTAGTTGTTTTTCCTATACCTCTTGAACCTATAATAATAGATAATCTATGTTCTAGCTTTTTCGTTCTAATAAAATATCTTTTATACTCTTGGTTACTGATATTTATAAAATCTCTACTTTTAATAAATAGTTCTTCTAACATGTTAAACCTTTAAATGTTTTATAATCCAATTATATCATAATTTTATGTGTAATACAATACATATTATTATTGTATTGTTGTTTATAAACTAGACTCTTTTCTAGATCTTCCAAAATTACTCTTACTTTTAGGCATCTTTTTTCCAAAGTTTTATGGCTATATCTCTTTTTTTTTGTTGCTGATCTGTTGTTATATTTTTCATACTTAATTATAGATAATTTATACTGTTATTCCATTGTATTTGATGAGTGGAGCAATAAGATTTCATTCAAGTGTAAACTCTGGTACATTAAAATTTTTAGGATTTGAACAAATCTTTAAAAATCTCACATTTTATAAATATATGGTTACGAAATTGTTACAAGAAAAGTATTATATGTAACCATAATGAAATATAAAACTTATATAATCTTAAAATATTTTAATCACAACAGGAGCAATGGATGCAAATAAAACAATACGAATTTAATAAAGATTATAAAAAAGCAGTAGCTTATTTTTCTATGGAGTTTGCGGTACATCAAGCACTAAAAATCTATTCTGGTGGTCTTGGTTTTTTAGCTGGGTCACATATGAGAAGTGTATATGATTTAAAGCAAAATGTAGTAGGTATAGGGATGTTGTGGAGCTATGGTTATTATGACCAAGCAAGAGATGAAGATAGAAATCTAAAAATTGAATTTAGAAGAAAAAGATACCACTTTTTAGAAGATCTAAATATAAAGGTTACGGTTAACATAGATTCAAAACCTGTTGTTGTAAAAGCATATATGGTAAAAGCTGATCTATTTGGTACAGCACCCATGATACTTTTGTCAACAGATGTTGAGGAAAATGATTATCTATCAAGAACAATCACACATAAACTATACGATGCACATGAGCAAACTAGAATAGCTCAAGAGATAGTTTTAGGAATAGGTGGAGTTAAGGTTCTTGAGGCACTAGAACACAAAGTAGATATTTATCATATGAATGAGGGTCATGCACTTCCACTTGTTTTTGAGCTTTATAAGCATAAGTTTAATTCAAAAGAAGATCTAAAAGAGGTAGTTAGATTTACAACCCATACACCTGAAGCTGCAGGAAATGAGATACATAATATCAATCTATTAAATAAAATGGGTTTCTTTAATGGCTGTGATTTAGAAACTGTAAAAGAACTAACAGGAATAGATGATGATAATTTCAGCTTAACTGTGGGAGCATTAAGAGTTGCAAAAATAGCAAATGGTGTATCAAAAATGCATGCAAAAGTTGCAACTGATATGTGGCAAGGTTATGGTAACATTTGTGACATTATACCAATAACAAATTCACAAAATAAAAGATTTTGGGCAGATAAACCTATGATAAGAGCACTTGATGAGCATGAAGATTATGAGCTTATTGCAAGAAAGAAACATATAAAAAGAAACCTTTTTAATGTTGTAGCAAATCAAACAGGTAAGATGTTTGACCCTGATATTTTAACAATCGTTTGGGCAAGAAGATTTGCTGAGTATAAAAGACCAGGACTTTTAAAATATGATTTTGAAAGGTTTGAACAGATGATAACAAGAAGTGAAAAACCTGTACAAATTATTTGGGCAGGCAAACCTTACCCTCACGATACAAATGCAATAAATATTTTCAATGAACTTACATATATTGGTAAGAGCTATAAAAATATTGCAGTATTAATAGGATATGAACTTGAGCTGTCAAATCTTCTGAAAAAAGGTGCAGATATCTGGCTTAATACACCAAGAATCACAAGGGAAGCCAGCGGTACGAGTGGTATGAGCGCTGCTATGAATGCAGCTATTAACTTCTCAATAGCTGACGGCTGGCATCCAGAGTTTTGTAAAGAGGGTGTAAATAGCTTTACAATATTGGGAGCGGATTCTACGCTGCCTATAGATGAACAAGATAGAAACGACAATAAATCTATGATGGATATACTTGAAAATGATATAATAAATACATATTATAATGATTCTAAAAAATGGACAGAGTTGATGAAAAACTCTATGAATGATGTATTGTATGAGTTTGACTCAGGATCTATGGCTCATAAGTATTATGAGAATATGTATAAGTACTAAGGAGTATAAAAATGTTATCAAATATAGAATTTATGCAAAGCGTCAAGTCGCTAAAAGATGTGGCAGTAGAGGGTAAAAAGGTTTTAATAAGAGTTGATTTTAATGTTCCTATGGATTCACACCATAATATTACAGATGACAACAGAATAAAAGAGGCTCTTCATACTATAAACTATTGTATAGATCACAATGCAAAATCTGTTGTTTTAGTAACACATCTTGGTCGTCCAAAAGGTAAGGCGAATCCTGAGTATTCTTTAAAACATATTGTAAAAAGGGTAAGTAGACTCTTAGATAAAGATGTTGAGTTTGTTGAAGATTTTGTAAATCAAAAAGATATTTTGGATCAAGGTGAAAATGGAAAAATATTTTTACTTGAAAATATTAGATTTTTTGATGGTGAAACTTCAAATGACGAGAGTTTAGCAAAAGAGCTCTCGGAACTTTGTGATATATTTGTAAATGATGCATTTGGTACATCACATAGAGCCCATAGCTCAACAGTTGGTATCACAAAATTTGTTGATACTAAAGTTGCAGGTTTCTTACTAAAAAGGGAGATAGATGCTTTTGCAAAGGCACTTTATAATCCTGTAAAACCTATATGTTTAGTTGTCGGAGGCGCAAAGGTAAGCTCAAAGATAACACTTTTAAATAATATTATCCCAAAAGTTGATAAGATAGTAATTGGTGGAGCTATGAGTAACACTTTTTTAAAATCAATTGGTTATGATATGAAAGCCTCTTTGGTTGAAGATGATTACCTAACAGAAGCTGCAATGATACTAGAAAATGCAAAGCAAAATGGAGTCAATATATATCTTCCTGTGGATGTTGTTATAACTGACAATATAGAACACCCGATCGATATAAAGATTGTACCCTCTCAAGATATTTTAGAAGGCTTTAGTGCTGTTGATATTGGTCCTGCAACCGTAAAACTTTTTGAAGAGGCTATAGGGTTGTCAAATACAATTGTTTGGAATGGACCTATGGGTATATTTGAAATAGACAGATTCTCAAAAGGTACATTTAGAATCGCCCATGCAATTGCCGATACATATGCTTATAGTATTGTTGGTGGTGGAGATACTGCAAATGCTGCAGATAAAGCTGGTGAGAAGGAGAATATCAGCTTTATCTCTACAGGCGGCGGTGCAAGCCTTGAACTTTTAGAAGGGAAAATATTACCAGGATTTGAAAATCTTGAAAAACTAAACTAGGGAATGTTATGGATATAAAAGCTATCGATCTATATCTTCAAAAGCTAAAAAGTGGTTCAAAAAATATAAAAGATGTAGATGATGCTGATCTTGCCGATTATCTTGAAACAGTTAAACAAAAAGATGAGAATAAGTTTTTTGACTATCTAAACAGCTTACCTTTAAATTTAAGAGCTCAAACCTTTATGGAGCTTCCTACATCTTTTCAAGTTGATCTTATCTTAAAATATGATCCAAAGGGGCTGGCACAGATTATAGAAGAGCTTCAAAGTGATGATGCTACAGATCTTTTTATAGCACTGGGGAAAACCGATAAAAGCAAAGAGGAGGAGGTGTTTCTCCTTTTAAGGGATAGAACCCAGAAAAATATAGAAAAGCTTATCGCTTACGACGATGATGAAGCGGGATCTTTGATGCAGACAGAGATATTTAAAGTAAGTGCAACAAGAACCGTAGAGTATGCCGTAGCCAAACTAGCAAAGCTTAAGCAAGAGGGTATGGGAACAGTTCAAAATATTTTTATAACTGATGAAAAATCAAGGTTTATAAAATCAATTGCAATCGATGATCTTATACTTGAGGATAAAAACTCAAAATTTGAAGAGATACTGGGTAAGTATAGTGATGACTATAGTATCATATCTCACGACTCTATTGATGAAGTTGTAAATATGTGTGAAAAATATGATCTTGTATCTTTAGCAGTTGTTGATAGGATGGGACACCTAATAGGTAGAATAACCCATGATGATGTTATAGATATTATGCAAGAAAAAGCAACAAAACAGATATATAATCTAAGTAAAATTGATGAAAATGAGGAGATACAAGAGGGTTTTTCAAAAACTACAAAAACAAGAGCCACTTGGCTTACTATCAATCTTATAAATGCAGTTATAGCATCTTTGGTAATAGGTATATTTGAACACACCTTAGATGCTATAGTAGCACTTGCAGTTCTTATGCCTATTGTTGCAAATATGGCAGGAACAGCGTCTGTTCAAACTATGACAGTTATGGTAAGACAGATGGCACTAGGTGAGATAACTATAAGTAATGTTAAACCGATACTTAAAAAAGAGATAAGTATGTCACTTCTAAACGGTATCCTTTTTGGAGTACTAAGTTTTGGTATCACTCAGATTTGGTTTAGTGATATACTCATATCTACAGCTATTGGACTATCTATGTTTGTAAGTTTTGTTAGTGCAGGTGTTTTGGGGTCTAGCATACCAATAGTACTTAAAAAATTCAATCTTGACCCGGCAGTTGCTAGCTCTGTAGTTGTTATAACCATTGTAGATATAATAGGTTTCTTTAGCTTTTTATGGTTTGCTGAGCTGATAATTTTATAATAATTTCTTGTAACCACTTTGTAATAGTTATGTAGTACTATGCGTATATAAAAAAAGAAAAAGGTATAGCAGACCAATGGACAATAAACTAATAGAGGAAAGCTTAAAAGAGCAAAATAGCTTTTCTAGTAACCAGCATGGTATAGATACTATTACTATAGATACTATTACTATAGATAGTAATACAGGTACTTTTAAAAGCTATCCTATCCCACAAAGGTACCACAAGGTGAAGCTTGTATTGCTACCTGTAAATAAAACAAAATACTATTTTTATTGGGAATTTACAGATAAATTCTTAAAAGATAATATTGTAAATTTAGAAGATATAACATTTCATGTAATTGATGAAAAACATAATCTTATAAGTTTGATAGATTGTGAAGATCAGTATGGTCAATATTTTTATTTAAAGAATAATGATGCAAAAAGTATAAAAGTTATTGCAGTTTATAAACATGGAATTATCTATAAAAATCTTTTAGAGTCGAATATTGTAAAGACATTTAACGATGAAATCAAAATACCTACAGAAGATGTTTGGATCAATAAACAAAAAGGTTTTACTGAGATTATTAGAGCCTCAATGACACACTTTACACTTGGTATGTCATCAAAAAACTACGTGGATGAGATAGAGAGTTTAAGAGAGTATGAAAAACTTTCAAAAGAGAGTTACAGTTCACATAACTTAGGAGGTGACAAATGATAAAAGGATACTGGGTACCGGTACTTCATTCACATCTTCCATTTGTTAAGCACCCTGACCATGATTATTTTTTAGAAGAGCATTGGCTTTTTGAAGCTATTACTGAGTGTTATATTCCTCTTCTTAAAAATTTAAAAAAACTATATGAGGAGAATATAGATTTTAGACTTACAACATCTGTAACTCCCCCTTTGGCACAGATGTTTGATGATACCCATCTTATGGAAAAATACGGTAACTATCTGGATAGACTTATAGAGCTTGGTACTAAAGAGGTTGAGAGAACAAAAGATGATAAGGTATTTAAAGATGTGGCTGTTTATTACAAAAATTTCTTTGAGGAGACAAAAGAGTTTTTTGAGGGATTTTTAAAAAGAAATGTCCTAAATGGTTATAAGTTTTTTAATGACCTAGGGAAGATTGAGGTTATAACATGTGGTGCGACACATGGATTCTTGCCTCTTCTTAGTGTAAATAAAAGGGCTGTTGAGGTGCAAATAGAGATAGCCGTAGAATCACATAAAAGACATTTTAAAAAACCTCCAAAAGGGATATGGCTTCCTGAGTGCGCATACTATGAGGGGCTTGATAAGATACTAAAAAATAATGGTATAGAGTTTTTCTTTATGGACTCTCACGGACTTATGTATGGTGAACCTACAACTATGAACGGAGTGTATGCTCCCGTTTATACACAAAGTAGTGTTGCCGCATTTGCTAGAGATCCACACTCGGCAAAGCAAGTGTGGAGTTCAAAAGAGGGGTATCCAGGGGATTTTAACTATAGAGATTTTTATAGAGATATTGGGTATGACCTTGATTATGGGTATATTAAAGATTATATAGATCCAGATGGTTCAAGGGTGTTTACAGGATTTAAATACCATAAGGTTACAGGAAATAGTGATTATAAAGAGGTATATGATCCAAAAATTGCAATGGATACTACAGTTAGCCATGCAAATGATTTTCATTTTAATAGGGAAAAACAGTTTGAGTATCTAGGGCAGAATATGGATAGAACCCCTATGATTGTTTCACCTTACGATGCTGAGCTTTTTGGTCACTGGTGGTTTGAGGGACCACAATTTTTATATAATGTATTTAAAGAGATAAATAAACACAATATTATAAAAGCAGTAACTCCAAATGAATATCTAAGTATGTATAGTAAAAACCAAGTGGTAAATCCAAGTGCTTCGTCATGGGGAGATGAGGGGTATTATGATGTGTGGCTAAATGAGACAAATGCATGGATATACAGACACCTTCACAATATGGCAGATGAGATGGTATATTTGGCAAATGAACATAAAGATGAAAATGATTTTGGCAAAATACGAGTATTAAATCAAATGGCAAGGGAGCTTTTACTATCTCAAAGTAGTGACTGGGCATTTTTGATGACAACAAAAACAGCTATAGAGTATAGTGAACAAAGAACTAAAGAGCATATATATAATTTTAACAAACTTCAAGAGATGATTCAAAGTTATATTGATTATGAGCTTTTAGAGACATTAGAATATAAAAACTCAATATTTAGCTTTTTGGACTTTAGAATCTACTGTAGCAATTAGTTTAAAGTGAGGCTGTTATGTTCGAAAAATTAAAAAAAGAATAAGAAGTTTGTTCGTAAAAAAGCAAACTTCATTTGAGAAATACAAAGAGATACTTTCAAAGCTAGAAGAAAAAAAAGATAAATTGTCAAAAATAGATGATAAAGAGTCATTAAGAGAGCTTAAAGTTCTAAATAAACTTATATCAAGAACAAAAGAGCAAATAAAAAAACACAAGTAGGATTTACACATGTATCTAAATAATTTCTCATTGCTTCATGTAGAGGATGACCCTGATGTTAAAGATATAGTGGAATATATTTTAAAGCCAAAAGTTAAAAATATTTACTTTGCTTCAAATGGTGAAGATGCTTTAGAGATCTATGATAAATACAATCCAGATATTATATTGAGTGATATAAATATGCCTCTTATGAATGGATTGGATATGTCAAAAAAAATCAAAGAGCAAAATCCTAATATACCTATAGTTTTATTTACATCTTTTGATAATGCTGAGTATCTAAAAGAGGCCATAAATATTGGAATAGATAAATATATAAAAAAACCTTTTGATAATAAAATGGTATGTAATACACTTGATTGTGTAGCTGAGAATCTATATCAAAATATAGAAAAGCAAAAGATGGAAAAGATTATTCAGTCACAAAGCAAGCTTGCTGCTATGGGTGAAATGATTGGAAATATTGCTCATCAATGGAGACAGCCACTTAGTGTCATAACAACTTATGTTAGTGGTTTAGCGATGAAAGTTGATTTTGATCAGAAAATTACTAATGAAGATATAAGAGATTGTTCAAAGAGTGTAATAACTCAGGCAAATCTTTTATCACAAACTATAGATGACTTTAGAGATTTTTTTATAGAAGATGATAGTTTAAAAAGAGAATTTAATCTTAGAAAAACTATTGAAAGAGTTGTAAACTTAATTCAAGATTCTTATAAAAGTAATTTTATAAATATAGTTATAGATATAGATGATGATTATATTATAAAGCAAAATGAAAGCCAGCTTTTACAAGCTTTTTTAAATATCTTTAATAATGCAAAAGATGCATTTAAAATAAATAATATAAAAGATGAACGATATTTTTTTATAAATATAAAACAAAATGACCAAAATATAATTATTGAGTTTAAAGATAATGCCGGTGGGATATCGCAAGATATTATTGATAGGGTATTTGAGCCATATTTTACAACAAAATTTAAACACCATGGTACAGGTATAGGATTATATATGACCCATAAAATAATTACTGATAGTTACATGGGAAAGATAACTGCTTATAATGAAGAGTATAGATACAATGCCAAGTTATATAAGGGTGCAGTATTTAAAATAGTGTTGTAACCAAAGTGTATCTGAAATTAAATATAATTTTATCCCAATAAAGTTTAAGGAGAGTATATGGCAAAGCCTTATGGTAAAAAAATGGATAAGTTTCAAAAAGATATTAAAAGTATTTTGGATGTTTTAACAAAAGATTATCGTTTGATAATAGATATTATTGAGGATTGTTCGCAAAAGAGTGTATTAGAAGCTAAACAAGCATTAAATGCAGACAATATCTCAAATAGTTTAAATAAACTTGATTCTAAAATAGTAGATATGTTGTCACTAAAAGAGACAAGCAAAGATGAGATTAAAATGGCATCTATTTACTTAAAGGTTAATAGTGATCTTTCTAAAGTATCATCAAAGACAAGAACAGTGATTACAGAACTTGAATCATGCTGTAGGGATCTTGAAAATAAAGCTATTAGAAAATATGCAGTAAAGATATATAAGAATATAATCAAATCTTTAAATAGCTTAAATAAGATGATTGATCATGATGATGAGGATGAGATAACTGACCTATATGAGCAAATAGTAATATTAGAATTTAAAACAGATAATATATATGAAGATATAAATAGGTATATAATGAAAGAATTTTGTGGTAAAGATTCACATGAGGCTATTATGAAAGTTTTTAGAAAAAGTGAAACTATAGCCGCAAGAACTCTCTCTGCAGCTTCTCTTATAAAGTTTGGAAATTAACTTTAGGCTTTGACTTTAGAGGTTCTATATTACCTCTAAAGTTATATCAAAACTACTTCTTTTTTCAAAATCATATATAAATCCTATTGTAACACCTTGATTAGTTATATCTATACCTTGTTCACTTTGGCTTATAGTATTTAGTGTTGAAATATATATTTTTTTAACATTTAAACAATCAAATTTTAGTGTTCTTTTTAAATAATTATCATTTATAATAAGATAATCTGCTAAAATTTCAAGACTTGAGTATTGTTTGTTTGTTTCTAGATATGCTCCATTGAAAGTTGTTGTTTGGATATTTGCAAAATGGAGATTCCACTCTTGGATATAGTTTACAGCTTCGTTATAATTAGATTCTAAAGATGTAAGTAAAGATAGTTTATTTTTTTTAAAGTTATATGATTTGTCTAAAATAGCATTATACTTTTTATCTAAATATATTCCACCTTCTCTTTGCAAGTGTAACTGTTTTTTTGATGATTTAATAAGTTTAAAAGCTTGGTTAGCAAAATCTGCCAGCTCTTTAAAGCTATTTGATGCAAACTGCTCTACAGATATATCACTTAGAACTACATGATCTATTGCAGATTTTTTAAGATACCAGTCATAATCTAAAGAGATCTCTTGTGATACTTTAAGAGTATTGTCATGGATAGTTTTTATATCATCAGTTTTTGTTTCATCATCTTCTACTACTATATTTTCATGATATGCCTCTTTGTATCTTGTAAGTGTATTTTGATAATTATAGTTGTTTTTAAGAAGATCAAGCTCAAATATCTGCCCACCATTTTTAACACTTATGATAGTAAGAAGTTCATCGTTGGAAAATTTATACTCATCAAACCCGTCAAAATCTATATCTAGTTTCTCTTTTTTATTATCTAAATATTTTTCACACTCTATGATATATTTATAAGCATTATCCCTTAGATTTGGAAGATAAATACCACCAAATACACCGTGCCACAATACATCATTACATTGTGCTTTATAAAGGGCTTCTTTGTATTGTTTGTTATCTATTTGTTTCTTTGATAGTTCTAAAACTCTTTTATGTATCCAGTTGCTCTCTTGATATTTTGTAAAGAAGTTTTTCCAAGTCCCACCTCGCAAAAACTTTAGATCATCTTCATTTTCTTTTAACATCTGCTCTAGTTTTAGTGTGTCATCTGCTTTTAGTGACCACTCCCCCATCTCAAAATATGATACGGTTTGTAGATATGTTAGTGCCAGGGGTTTATTTGAAGTGTAGTACTCTTTAAAGGTTTGAACTTCTATATTTTTATCTTCAATTGTCTGAGTGAAGAAATCCTCCAGCCATTTTTTTTCATATACTGTTTCATATGTGTTTGGCCAGATACCAAACTTTTCTCCATCATCAAAAATGATTGCCGCATTTTTATTTTGTTCATTATTGATACTGTTTAAGAGTTTATTTGTATCTTCTAAAGAGTAAAATGGTATGGCGTATCTTAGCTCTTGGTTTATAGGAAACAGTCCTATTTTTTCACCTGAGTCTTCAGTTAAAAAATAACCGTTTGTAGTCTCTGTCTCTAAACCACTTGTTTTGATATGGTAGTCATCAACCATTACATACTCTATACCGCAAGATTTTATATCTTTTATTATACTGTTATCCCAAACTCTTTCAGTTAGCCAAAGTCCCTTTGGTGTTTGAGAG